>JBEOKH010000027.1:0-1601 GCA_040275625.1 Thauera sp.
AGGCAGGCGCGACGTGCGTCGTCGAGCAGCGGCAGCGCGAGCGCCGCCGCGGCGACCGGCACCCGTCCGACGAGGCCGGGGACGAGCTGCACCACATCGGCGAGCGTGCTGCGCCCATCGAGCAACTGCAGCAGGTCCACCCCCGCAGCAACACCGAGCGCCCGGCTCAGATTTGCCCCGCCCTCGGCTTCGTCGAGCACCAGCACGCGCGCGCTGCGGCCCGCGATACGGTGGGCGGCGAGCACCGCGTTATCGGCACGGCGGCGCCCGCCGGCATAGAGCGCGACCACCTGCGGCGGCGCGCGGCGGAAAAGTCGGCGCAAGCCGGCTGCCTGGTCTTCGCGTCCGTCGAGCATGATCAGGCGCCTCCGGCTGCGAGCAGCATGCCGGCCTCATCGCCATCCAGGTGCCACGGCGAGCCGCCCGCATGCTCGCGCAGGGCGCGATGCAGCAGGTAGGCACGGTTGGGCAGATGCATGTCTTCGGGCACGCGCTGGCCGTTGGTCAGGTAGCGGATGTCGAGGCCGTTGCGCACCGCGACGTCGAGCGCAGGGGCGAGTGAGGCGGCCTCATCCACCTTGGTGAAGATGCAGCCGGCGAGATCGTCGCCGGCGTAGGCACGCACCACATCGTCGAGTGTGTCACCGCGTGCGGTGGCGTTGAGCAACAGCAGGCGGCGCACGTCGCCAGCACCCGCGAGCATCGCCGCCTGCTCGGCAACCATGCGGTCGCGCTGGCTCATGCCCATGGTGTCGATCAGCACCATGTGCTTGTTGCGCAGCCCGGCCAGGGTCTGGCGCAGGTCGGCCGCGTCGCGCACCGAGAACACCGGCACACCGAGGATGCGGCCGTAGATGCGCAGTTGCTCCTGGGCGCCGATGCGGTAACCGTCCGTGGTGATCAGCGCCAGCCTGCCGGCGCCGTGGCGCACCACACAGCGCGCGGCGAGCTTGGCGGTGGTGGTGGTCTTGCCGACGCCGGTGGGGCCGACCAGGGCGAAGACGCCGCCGCGCTCGAGCAGGTCTTCGTCCGAGCCGCAGGCGCGCATCATGCGGTCGAGCTCGGCGCCCACCGCCTCGCGGGCCTCGATGCGGTCAGCATCCTCGGTCACGCTCGCGACGAGCTTGCGCGCAATCGTCGCCGAGAAGCCGGCCTCGAGCAGTTCGCCCAGCATCGCTGCGCGCGCGGGCGCCTGGCGACGGGTCTCGCCCCAGGCAAAGCCGGCGAGCTGGCGCTCGATCATGCCGCGGATGCCGGTCAGTTCGGACATCAGGCGGGCGTTGGTTTCCTGCAGCTCGCGCACGCGCGCACTGCCGAACTCGTCGGCGGCAGCGGGTCGGCCCACGGCACGCCCGGAGAACACTGCGGCAGCGTCCCCACCCGCGCGCACCGCCGCGGGGGCGGCCGAACGCAGCACGCCATCACGAGTTCGCAGTACGTAGTCGGCGGTTTCGATGCGGGGCGGATCAAAGGTGCACACCACCGCCGCCGGCGCGGCGGCGGACGTCGGCGCGCCGCGGCCGGCATTGCGCGCCGCGCTCGCCGCCAGCGTCGACAGGCTGACCTGGAAATCCGCTTCGTCGTCAGGGCGCACCGCCAGC
>JBEOKH010000028.1:0-4092 GCA_040275625.1 Thauera sp.
GGCGACCGCATCCGGGCGATGAGCTACGTTCAGGAACACGCCGCACGTGGCGAGCTGATCACTGGCCTGCTCTACCTCGACAGCGACGCCTGTGACCTGCACCAGGAACTCAATACCGTCCTGTTGCCACTGAATACGCTCGGCGCAGCCGAGCTGTGCCCAGGGTCGGCAGCCTTGGAGAAGATCAACGCCTCGCTGCGCTGAGGCATCCATCAGATCATCTGCGCCAATGCCAACAGGATTGCGGTGGCGACTTCCGCGGCGAGAGACTCATCCGCAAGAGCCGGGATTTCCCTGATCAGCCTGTTCGAAATCTTTGCGCCGTTGTCCCGCACAGATCCGATGATGCGATCGATGTCTCCATCCGGTCCTTCGATGACCTGCTTGACGCGCTCGCGCGAGCCAAAGAGTGTGCAGATAAACCACTTCCTTGCCAGGAAGCGCCGGCCCGGCAACTGCAAGATGCGACGTAACAGATGCCCAATTGCATCTGGTCAGCGGGCGGAACTGCACGTCACCGGATCGGGAGAATGGCAGGTAGCGAACTTGAGCCTGATCGGGTGGGTACCATGCTATGGTCATTGATGTTGCCAGGCTACGACCATGACCGATACTTCCCCGCTTTTTCCCGACGAACCGATGACGCTAGCGAACCCGACGAGCCAGAGTGGAGCAAAGGTCTTGCCACCGAAAGCCGCGGCGCGTGTTCTGATGCCCAACCGCCATCAGCCCGAATGGCGGGCGAGCGACCTGGACTCACACCTCCTGCGCCTTGCTCCGGTAAAACGCCAGGGCGGCCTCAAGGTTCAGCGACTGATCGCCGCGACTTCGGACGCCTTTCGCGCCGAACTCCTGGGTCTTGTATAAGATTCATGCAATCGCCCTGCCGCCAAGCCAACCGGCAGCAAATTATGTGCTGTTCGGACCTATAATGGCCAATTTTTTCGGGTCCGCTCATGTGGTTCAAAAATCTTCATCTCTACCGCCTGCCCAGAAACTGGGCTGCTGACGCTGAGCAACTGGCGGCGCAACTCGGCAAACTGACCCAGCAAGGATGCCACGCCACCGATCCGCGCAGCATCGGCTGGGTCGCGCCACGGGACGGCGGCGCACTCGTCCACTCCGTCAACCAGCAATGGCTGCTCGCCCTCGGGGTCGAGGAAAAACTGCTGCCGGCCTCGATCGTCAAACGCTTCGCCAGCGACAAGGCCAAGGAGATCGAGGAAGCCGAAGGCCGCCGTATCGGTCGTCGCGAGATGCGCGAGATCCAGCAGGAAATGACCCTCGAACTGCTGCCGCGTGCCTTCATCCGCAGCCGCAGCACTTATGGCTGGATCGACCCGATCAACGGCTGGCTGGTCATCGACTCCGCCTCGCCGGCAAAAGCCGAGGAGTTCCTCGAACATCTTCACAAATCGCTTGATGCCTTGCCGGCCAAGGTGCTCAAAGTGACGCAATCACCGTCGGCGGCGATGACCGGCTGGGTGGCCGATGGCGAAGCCCCCGTCGGATTCACCCTCGACCAGGACCTCGAGCTGCGCTCGACCGACAAGGCCAGCGTGCGCTATGTCAATCACACCCTCGAAGGCGAAGAGATCCGCCAGCATATCGCCACCGGCAAGATCGTCACCCGCCTGGCGATGACCTGGAACGACCGCATTTCCTTTGTGCTCAACGACCAGTTACAGATCAAGCGCCTGGTCTTCCTGGACATCCTCAAGGAACAGGCCGAAGGCCAGGGCGAGAACGCTGATGAACGCTTCGACATCGATTTCACCCTGATGACCGGAGAAGTGGTGCAGTTGCTCGATGACCTGGTCACTGCGCTGGGTGGAGAAGTGGCGGCGTAGGCATGTGTTCCCGGCTACATCCCGGCGACTCGGGTCGTCCATCCTTGCTGCGGGGCACTCATGGTCATCGTGCGTACCCGTCTGCACGGCGGCGCTCCACGCACACCTGGCTCTGGCATGCCTGAATCCAGCTATCTCGCCCTGTTGTTGATCGGTCTGCTGGGGGGGACGCACTGTGTCGGCATGTGCGGCGGCATCGTCGGCGCCCTGTCGATGGGTGCCCCTGCAAGCTTTGCCCTGCACCTGGCGTACAACAGCGGACGCATCGTCAGCTATGCCACCGCCGGTGCCATGGCCGGTGCGCTTGGCGAAGCCAGCATGGCCCTGGCCAGTCAATGGCCGGTTCGCACCCTCCTTTATCTGCTCGCCAACGGGATGTTGATCGCGCTGGGTCTCTACCTGATCGGCGTCACCCGGGCACTGGCATTCAGCGAGCGCTGCGGCCAGAAACTGTGGCGACATCTGCAACCGCTGAGCCGGCCTTATCTGCCCGCGCGAAGCGTGGCACAGGCTTTCCCGCTCGGTCTGCTCTGGGGCTGGTTGCCCTGCGGCCTGGTCTACAGTGCGCTGGCGACCGCGCTGACCAGCGGCTCGGCCGTGAACGGCGCCGGCCTGATGCTCGCTTTCGGCGCCGGCACCTTGCCCAACCTGCTCCTCGCCGGTCTGCTCGCCGCCCGCCTGCAGACCTATGCCCGCCTGCCGGCGGTGCGCATGGCGTCGGGCCTGCTCGTTCTCGGTTTTGGCGTCTGGGGATTGATCGGGCTGACTCGGCTGGTTTTTCAGACCTAGCGCAGGGCGCGAACTCGGATGGATGGCCGCCTCCCAAGGAAACGGATCTGGTGGCGAGGAATGAATCGCATGGATTGACGAAGAGAAATTGGCGCGATGGCTGCGCGAGCACAGCGCACCCTTTTAGTGCCGGCACGTTAGCCGCAGAAGCGCCTGCAAGGACCCCGGATGCTGCCGGCGGCAGCGATCAGCGCACGCTGATCTCGATCCGGTTGTAGCGTCCGGCGTCATCCATGACCGTAATCTGGTAGCGTCCGGCGTCGCGGAAGTGGTGCGCCAGCGCCGAGTACGCGCCGACCAGGCCTTCGAGGGTGACGCCAGCGCTGCCCGGTCTGGGCCGCCAGCCACGCGCACATCCGCCTCGTACCAGCAGACCCCGACGACCGGCTCAGCGGCCGTTGTACGCTGGGTCGTTCCAGTAGGCGGATGGTTTGCGGCCGCTTGCTGTGATCGAGTGCTACACTCTCTCTAGCCTTCCGGCCGCCTCTGGAAACGCAGTCCGCGGAACATGTGCCGCCGCAGGCCCCAGGAGTCGGCGTAGCGGATGTGGTTCACCCAGCCTTTGACGCTGGCATCGAATTCGCCGAAGCTGATGCGTGCCGCGAGGTAGTCGTCCAGGCGCTCGCCGAGATGGACGGTGGTCGCGCGCACCTTGCGTGCCTTGATCAGCCGGTGCTCCGGATAGACGACGAAGCCCAGCCAGGGAATACCGCATTGCGTCGGCAACACCTGCGCCTCGGGCGAATGAATGGTCAGCCGCAACTGCGCTAGCCGCTCGACGAGGGCGCGTTTCCACGCCCACAGTTCTCGCTTGCTGTCGCTGAACAGGGCGAAGTCGTCGACGTAGCGCAGGTAGGCCGGGCAGCGCAGCCCGCGCGTGACGAACTGGTCGAAGGGATGCAGATAACAGTTCGACCAGAACTGCGAGGTGAGATTGCCGATCGGCAGACCGCGCGGCCGGCAGGCGGCGAGTAGATCGTCGCCGGCAAAATAGACCAGCGCATACTCGTCGTCGAGCACACCGGCGCCGCTCTCGAGGAGGCGATCGACGAGTTCCAGCACGTCATCCTCGGGGATCGCCCGCGCCAGCGTCTGGCGCAGGATCGCGTGATCGATCGACGGGAAGTGCTTGACGATGTCGGCGCGCAACACATAGCGGTAGCGCTGCGCGAACTGCTGCAAGCGGTCGACTGCGCGGTGCGTTCCCTTGCCGACACGATTGGCGTAGCTGTCGGCGATGAACAGGCGCTCGAAGCGCGGCTCGATGACGCTGCACAGCGCGTGATGGACGACCCGATCCGCGAACGGTGCGGCGCTGATCTTGCGCCGCTTGGGTTCCTCGACATAGAAGTGGACGTAGGGTCCCGGCCGGTAATCGCCGCGCGCCAACTCGCGTTTGATCGCCAGCAGGTGGTCGGCGAGCTGGTACTCGAAAGCCGCCGCCGCGTGCCCG
>JBEOKH010000029.1:0-9322 GCA_040275625.1 Thauera sp.
GAACTGCTCGCCCTCGAGCTCGATCCGGTGCGCGCCCAGCGCATCGAACGCAACCTGCAGCGCCTTGGCCTGCGGGCCGAGGTTCGCGTTGCCGACTGCCGCGACCTCGACGCGTGGTGGGACGGCCGCCCCTTCGATCGCATCCTCGCCGACGTGCCGTGCTCCGCGTCCGGCGTCGTACGACGCCACCCCGACATCAAATGGCTGCGCCGCGAAACCGACATCGCGCAGTTTGCTGCCACCCAGGCCGGAATCGTGGACGCGCTTTGGCGCACGCTGACGCCGGGTGGCACAATGCTTTACGTGACCTGCTCGGTCTTTTACGAGGAAAACGCGGGGCAGATCGCCCGCTTCCTTCTTCGTCACGCGGATGCGGAAACGCTTGCCATCCACGGACGCCCCGATCTGCAGCTCCTGCCTTGTGCGGAACATGACGGCTTCTATTACGCGCTTCTTCGCAAGCGTTCCTGAGCGGGCATTGCGTCTGCTTGCGGTCGCCTTGCTCGTGCTGTGCGCGTCGTTCGCGCACGCGGAAAGCACGATCCGCAGCGCCGAGATCGTGCCGGGCGATGGTGGCTATGTGCTCAATGCCGATATCGACATCGAACTCAACCCACGTCTGGTCGATGCGGTTGTGCGTGGGGTGTCCTTGTACTTCACCACCGAGGTGGTGATCGAGCGTCCGCGCTGGTACTGGCTCAACGAGACGGTGGCCCGGCGCAGCCTCGACTATCGCGTCTCTTACCACGCCATCACGCGCAGCTACCGACTGTCGGTCGGCAATCTTCACCAAAGCTTCGATCAGCTCGATGATGTGGTGCGCACCATGCAGCGCGTGCGCAACTGGCTGGTGGCCGAAACCGGTGCGCTCGAAGCGGGCGTCTCGCACGAGGTGGCGCTGCGCTTCCGGCTCGATACCTCGCAGCTGCCCAAGCCCTTCCAGGTGACCGCGATCGGCAGCAGCGACTGGAATCTGGGTACCGAGTGGATACGGTGGACCTTCCTGCCCGGGGCGCCGGGGTTCCGATGAAGCGCGCCCTGCTCGTCGTTGCCGCGGCGCTGGCTGGCATCTCGCTGTTCCTGCTCACGTCGGCGAGCGCGAACACGACCTTGTTCGCCACCCGCTATCCCTATCTGCTCGCGCTCAACGGCACGATGGCGGTCGTGCTGGCGGCGCTGGTCGGCATGCAGTTGCGTCAGCTGTGGCGCGAGTATCGCGGCGGGCAGTTCGGTTCGCGCCTCAAGTTGCGCCTGGTGCTGATGTTCGCGTTGATGGGTGTGGTGCCCGGCGTGGTGATCTACGGCGTGTCGCTGCAGTTCGTGGTACGCAGCATCGAGTCGTGGTTCGACGTCCGGGTCGACGCTGCGCTCGAGGGTGGCATTGCCCTCGGCCAGAATGCGCTCGACTACCTCGTGAGCCAGGTTCGTGACAAGGCCGACGACATGGTGCTGGACCTGGAAGGTGCAGGGCAGGGCGCAGCGACTCGGCTGAACCGGCTGCGCGAGCAGGCCGGTATCAGCAGCGCCACCATCCTCACGCCTGGCGGCCAGGTGCTGGCGACCGCAGCCGATTCCCGCAACACCCTGATTCCGGACCTGCCCGCAACGATGGAACTGCGCCAGGCGCGCCAGAGCCGCCACTTCGACACCGTGGTCAGCCAGCCCGATGGTCGCCTGGTGATCCGGGTGATCACGCAGATTCCGGTGCGCACGCTGGCCGGCGAATCCAACCTGCTGATGCTGCTGCAGCCGGTGCCGGAGTCGTTCGGGCGCAATGCCGAGGCCGTGCAGGAAGCCTATCGCGAGTACCAGCAGCTGACCCTGGGGCGTAGCGGACTCAAGCGGATCTATACCGTCACCCTCAGCCTGACCCTGCTGCTCGCGCTGCTCGGCGCGCTTGCGGTCGCGGTGCTGATCGCACGCCGGCTCGTGCAGCCGCTGCTGATCCTGGCCGAGGGCACGCAGGCGGTCGCGCAGGGCGACTTCAGCCCGCGCCAGGCGCTGCCTGCGAGCGACGAGCTCGGTGTGCTGACGCAGTCGTTCAACCGCATGACCCGCCAGCTCCAGGAGGCACGCGGCGCCGCGGAGCGCAGCAGCGCCGAAGTCGAGGCGGCACGTGCCTACCTCGAGTCCGTGCTCGCCAACCTGTCGACCGGCGTGCTCGCGTTCTCGGCGGAAGGGCACCTGCGTGCGGCGAACCATGGCGCGCTGCAGATTCTCGATGACGACCTCGCCGGCTTCGAGGACATCCCGCTCGACGCCTGGCCGCGCGAGGCCGAACTGCGCGACGTGCTGCGCGAGGGCTTCGCGACCAACGAGGGTGACTGGCAGAAGCAGATGGAACTGCCGGTCCGCGACAGCACGCCGCGCACGCTGCTGATCCACGGCTCGCGCCTGCCTGCGAGCACCGGTGGCGGTCTGGTGGTGGTGTTCGACGACATCTCGAGCCTGATTGCCGCGCAGCGCACCGCGGCGTGGGGCGAGGTAGCGCGTCGGCTGGCACATGAGATCAAGAATCCGCTCACGCCGATTCAGCTCTCGGCCGAGCGTCTGGCCTTCAAGCTCGCCGACCGCCTCGACGACAACGGACGCGAGATGCTCGAGCGCGCGACCACGACGATCGTCAATCAGGTCGAGGCGATGAAGAACCTGGTCAACGCCTTCCGCGATTACGCCCGCCTGCCCGCGCCACATCTCGGGCCGCTCGATCTCAACGCGCTGGTGCGCGAGGTGTTGCATCTTTACGAGAGCACGGTGGTGCGCATCCGCACCGAACTCGCCACCGGGCTGCCGCCGGTGCAGGGTGACCCAACGCAGATCCGGCAGGTGATCCATAACATGCTGCAGAATGCACAGGACGCGCTCGGCGGTCAGGACGAAGGCGCGATCGAGGTGCTCACCCGGCGCGACGGAGAACGTGCCGTCCTGCTGTTCCGCGACAATGGCCCGGGCTTCCCGGCCGAGGTGCTGGCGCGTGCCTTCGAGCCGTATTTCACCACCAAGTCGCGCGGCACCGGCCTCGGCCTGGCGATGGTGAAGAAGATCGTTGACGAGCATGGCGGCGAGATTCGCCTGAGCAACCGCGATGGCGCGGGTGCGGAAGTCCGCATTCGCCTGCGGCTGGCTGAAAACAAGGAAGCATGACGAAGAAAAATGGCAAAGATTCTGATCGTTGACGACGAAATCGGTATCCGTGAGCTGCTCTCCGAGATCCTTCGCGATGAGGGGCACGACATCCTGCTCGCCGAGAACGCTGCCGCTGCGCGTGCTGCGCGCAACGCGGTGAAGCCGGACATGGTGCTGCTCGACATCTGGATGCCCGACACCGATGGCATCACCCTGCTCAAGGAATGGGCGGCGAACGGCCAGCTCAACATGCCGGTGGTGATGATGTCCGGACACGGCACCATCGACACCGCGGTCGAGGCCACCCGCATCGGCGCGATCGATTACCTCGAGAAGCCGATTGCGCTGCAGAAGCTGCTCGCTGCGGTGAAGCGCGGCCTGCAGCGGCCGCAGGCGCCCGGCGCACAGTCGGCGCTCACGCTCGCTGCGTTTCATCGCTCGGTGCCGCTGCGCGAGCTGCGCAGAAGGCTCGAGCAGATCAGCGGCAGCTCGCGCGTGTTGCTGTTGCGCATCGGTGCAGGCTCGCTCGCCGAGCTCGTCGCGCGCAGCGTGCAGGCGCCCAATGCGGCCTGGCTCGACCTCGCCGCGGTAACGGTGCCGCTCGACATCTCGCAGTTGCAGGCCACCCAGGGTGGCGTGCTGTTCGTCGGCGAGCTTGCCCGGCTGTCACGCGCGCAGCAGAAGAACCTCGCCTTCGCGCTCGACCGCCTCGAGCGCTACGACTTGCGCCTGGTGGTGGCCACCGACCGCAGCCTCGAGGCGCTGGTCGGCGAGGGCTGGGAGGAGGGCCTGCTCACCCGCATCTTCGAGGTCAGCCTTGCGCCGCCGTCGATCGCCGACGTGCGCGAGGATCTGCCGGAGCTCGCCAGTCAGTTGCTGCTGCATCTGGTCGAGGCGGGCGAGGTGCCGTTGCGCCGCCTGTCGACGGCGGCGCTCAACCAGTTGCGCAACCTTCCGTGGCCGGGCGGGTATCCGGAGTTGCGCGCGGCCGTGAAGTCGCTCGCGCTCGGCACCCTGGAGGAAGAGATCGGCGCCAGTGAGGTACGCCGCCTGCTGCCGCCGGATCTGGGCGCGGGCGCCTGCGGTGTGTCGCTCGACCAGCCGCTGCGCGAAGCGCGCGAGGCCTTCGAGCGCATGTACTTCGAGCACCATCTGCGCCTCGAGGGCGGCAACATGACCCGCCTGGCCGAGAAGACCGGCCTCGAGCGCACCCATCTCTACCGCAAGCTCAAGCAGCTCGGCCTGCAGGCAGGCCGCCGCCACGAGGAGGCCTGATGCTGCGGCGCAACGTCCACGTTTGCCGGCCCGCCTTGCACGCGTAGAATCGGCGCCTTGGACACTGCCAGGAACACAGGTGAAGATCATTATTCTGGGTGCGGGCCAGGTTGGCGCGTCGGTGGCGGAGAACCTGGTTTCCGAAGCAAACGACATCACGCTGGTCGACACCAGCGAGGAATACCTGGCCTCGATGCGCGAGCGTCTCGAGATCCGCACCGTGTGCGGCAACGCCGCATCGCCGAGCGTGCTGCGCGAGGCCGGTGCCGAGGATGCCGACCTGCTGATCGCGGTCACCCAGTCCGACCAGACCAATCTGTGTGCCTGCCGCATCGCCAAGGCGCTCTACAACCTGCCGACGCGGATCGCCCGCCTGCGCTCGACCGACTACGTCGACCACCCCGAACTGCTCAACGACGATAACTTCGCGGTCGACTTCTCGATCTGCCCCGAGCAGGTCGTCACCGACTACATCAAGCGCCTGATCGCCTTCCCCGAGGCGCTGCAGGTGCTCGAATTCGCCGACGGCGTGGTCAGCCTGATCTGCGTGCGCGCCTTCGAGGGCGGCCCGCTGGTCGGCCACCCACTCAAGGCCCTGCGCTTTCACCTGCCCAACGTGGAGGTGCGCATCGCCGCGATCTACCGCAACGGTGAGCCGATCACGCCCGAGGGTGAAACCCTCATCCTTCCCGGTGACGAGGTCTTCTGCCTCGCGGCGACCGTGCATATCCGCCAGGTGATGCGCGAGCTGCGTCGCTCCGACAAGCCGATGCGGCGGATCATGATCGCCGGCGGCGGCAACATCGGCTTCCGCCTCGCGCAGTCGATCGAGGAGAACTACCACGTCAAGATCCTCGAACTTAACCGCGGTCGTGCCGAGATGCTGGCCTCGCAGCTGTCGCACGCGCTCGTGCTGCGCGGCGATTCGACCGACGAGAAGCTGCTTGAGACCGAGGGCATCGACGAGACCGACCTCTTCGTCGCGCTGACCAACGACGAGGAGGACAACATCATGTCTGCCTCGCTTGCCAAGCGCATGGGCGCCCGCCGCACGCTGGCCCTGATCAACCGCAAGAGCTACGTCGACCTGGTGCAGGGGGGGCCGATCGACATCGCGATTTCGCCTGCCCATACCTCGATCGGCACGCTGCTCGCCCACGTGCGCCGTGGCGACGTGGTGGCGGTGCACAGCCTGCGCCGCGGCGCCGCCGAGGCGCTGGAGATCATCGCCCACGGCAGCAGCAAGGACTCCAAGGTGGTCGGGCGCGTGATCGAGGACATCACCCTGCCGCGGGGTGCGAGCATCGGCGCCATCGTGCGCGACGAGATCAATGACGAGGGCCGCGTGATCCGCCGCGAGGTGATCATCCCGCACCACGACACCGTGATCCGCGAGAACGATCACGTGATCGTGTTCTGTACCAGCAAGAAGCTCGTGCAGAAGGTCGAGAAGCTGTTCCAGGTCGGCTTCCACTTCCTCTGAACATGTCTTCCGACGCACGCGCGCGCGCGTATTACCCCGCACTCAATGCCCTCGGCCTGATCATCATGATCTTCGGGCTGCTGATGAGCTTTCCGCTCGTCGTGTCGGCCTGGCTGGGCGACGGCGCCACGCTGGCCTACGACCAGGGCCTGTTCGTGACCTTCGTCGCCGGGCTGCTGCTATGGGCGGCGACGCGTTCGAAGCGGCGCGATCTGCGCGTGCACGACGGCTTTCTGCTGGTGGCGGCGACCTGGGTGGTGCTGCCGCTGTTCGGCGCCTTGCCCTTGCTCGCCTACATCCCCGACCTCGGCTTCACCGATGCCTATTTCGAGGCCGTCTCCGGCCTCACCGCCACCGGCGCCACCATCCTCACCGGGCTCGACGACCTGCCGATCTCGATCAACCTGTGGCGCACCTTCATGCACTGGGTCGGCGGCATGGGGGTGATCGTGCTCGTGGTGGCGATCCTGCCGCTGCTGGGCATCGGCGGCCGCCAGCTCTACAAGGCCGAAGTGCCGACGCCGATGAAGGACGCCAGCCTGACGCCGCGCATCGCAGAGACCGCCAAGGGCCTGTGGCTGACCTATCTGCTGCTGACGGTGGCCTGCGGACTGTGCCTGCGGTGGGCCGGGCTCGACGGTTGGGATGCGGTGATCCACTCTTTCTCGGTCGCCGGCCTGGGCGGCTTCTCCAACCGCGACGCCTCGCTCGGCCACTTCGACAGCCCCGCTGTCGAGATCGTCACCGCGGTGTTTGCCCTGCTCGCAGGGCTCAACTACGCCACCCACTATCTCGCCCTGGTCAGGCGCTCCACGCGCCCGTACCGGCGCGATCCCGAGATCCCGTTCTACTTCGGCGTGCTCGCGCTCAGCATCGTTATGCTCACGGTGTACGTGCTGGCGCAGGGCGTATTTTCCGACTTTGGCGAGGCGCTGCGCTACGTCGCGTTCCATGTGGTGTCGATCTCGACCTCGCTCGGCCTCGCCACCCACGACTACACGCTGTGGCCGATGTTCGCGCAGATCTGGATCCTCTTTCTGGGCAGCTTCGTGGCCTGTTCCGGGTCCACCGGCGGGGGCATCAAGATGATGCGCGCGATGATCCTGTACAAGCAGGTGTTCCGCGAGATCGTGCGCTCGCTGCATCCCAATGCGGTGCGGCCGGTGCGGATGGGAACGACCCCGGTGCCCGAGAACATCCTCCATGCGGTGCTCGGCTTCAGCTTCATGTACATGGTCAGTATCGTCAGTCTGACGCTGGTGCTTTCGGCGGCGGGGCTGGACCTGATCACGGCGTTCTCGGCGGTGGTGGCTTGCCTCAACAATACGGGCCCCGGGCTCGGCCTGGTCGGGCCCGCGTCCAACTACCAGGCGCTCAGCGACTTCCACAAGTGGGTGCTGTGCTTCGCGATGATCCTCGGCCGGCTCGAGATCTTCACCTTCCTGGTCGTGCTCACCCCGACCTTCTGGCGACGCTGACCGGGCCTGCCCGGCCTGCTTGACCGCCGACAAGCCCGCTCGGCGCCCGGACAGGCGATAATCACGCCTTGTGCATGACCGCCCCAACAGAGGACTCGACGTGAGCCGCCTGAAGAACGACACCTTCCTGCGCGCCCTGCTGCGCCAGCCCACCGAACACACCCCCGTCTGGCTGATGCGCCAGGCGGGCCGCTACCTGCCTGAGTACTGCGAGACGCGCAGACGTGCGGGCAGCTTCCTGCAGCTGTGCAAGAGCCCGGCGATGGCCTGCGAGGTGACCCTGCAGCCGCTGGCACGCTACGACCTCGACGCCGCGATCCTGTTCTCGGACATCCTCACCGTGCCCGACGCGATGGGCCTTGGTCTGTACTTCGCCGAAGGCGAGGGGCCGCGCTTCGAGCGCCCGCTCAAGGACGAATGGGAGATCCGCAACCTCTCCGCCCCCGATCCACACGCCGAGCTGCAGTACGTGATGGACGCGGTGAGCGAGATCCGCCGTGCGCTCGACGGCAGCGTGCCGCTGATCGGCTTCTCCGGCAGCCCGTGGACGCTGGCCTGCTACATGGTCGAAGGCGGTTCGTCCTCCGACTATCGCAAGGTCAAGAGCCTGGCCTACAGCCGTCCCGACCTGATGCACCACATCCTCGAGGTCACCGCGCAGGCGGTGGTCAAGTATCTCAACGCCCAGATCGAGGCCGGCGCCCAGGCGGTGATGGTGTTCGATTCGTGGGGCGGCGTGCTCTCCGAAGCGGCGTACAAGGAATTCTCCCTGCGCTATCTTGAGCAGGTCGTGTCCGGCCTGATCCGCGAGCGCGACGGCCAGCGCGTGCCCAGCATCGTGTTCACCAAGGGCGGCGGCCTGTGGCTGGAGTCGATTGCCGCGATCGGCTGCGACGCGGTCGGCCTGGATTGGACCATGGACATCGGCCGTGCGCGCCAGCTGGTCGGCGACAGGGTGGCGCTGCAGGGCAACCTCGACCCGAACGTGCTGTTCGCCCCGCCGGCGGCGGTGGCGACCGAGACCCGCCGGATACTTGATGCCTTCGGCAATCATCCGGGCCATGTCTTCAACCTCGGCCACGGCATCTCGCAATTCACGCCACCCGAGAACGTCAGCGTGCTGGTGGATACCGTACACGCTCACAGCCGGGCGATGCGCGCGGGCGCGTGAGCGCTGCGGGCGGCGGCATGGCGGTGGGCACGCCGGCGCCGCCGTCTGTCAAGCACCAAATCGTGCTTTTCGGGCTTGACTTATGCACATTCTGCCGTTCCGGTGTGCATCAGCGCCCAACTCGGGTTGCTATCCCAGACGTTTTCCAAGTGACTGAAGTTAAAAGAAAAAATTTTCGCGTAATGTTAAGGCATTGTGACGAAAAGCCTTGTGCGGCGCAGGTTTGAGGGCGATTCACCCAGCTTTCCCACAAACTTATCCACAGATTTTGTGGACAAGCCAAAAGGGCCATTCCGGCCCAATTACTTGTCGGCCGTTTCCTCCGTCCGGTCTCATCAAATGCGCCTAAGGCACTGACCTTAAAGCGGTTTTACCGAGTTCTCCGCCGATCCATGGCCATCGTCCGCGTTGCCCTGCCCGTGCCGCTTCCGCAAGTGTTTGATTACACGGCCGCTGATGCGGATGCGGACGACGTTGGACGGTGCGTGAAGGTACCGTTCGGACGCGGCGAACGCACCGGACTCATCGTCGCGCTCGGTGACGAGGCTGAGGTCGAGCCCGCGCGGCTGAAGGCGGTGCACCACATCCAGAGGGGTGTTCAGCCGCTGCCGGCGGACTGGCTGGAACTGGTCGGCTTCGTCGCACGCTACTATCACGCGCCGCTCGGCGAGGTGGTCGCGCTCGCGCTGCCGCCGGGCCTGCGGCGCGCCGACGGCGTCAGCGACGCGGACGAGGATCCGCTGCTCGAGATCGGCGCCGCAGGGCGGGACGCGCTCGCCGCGGCGAAGC
>JBEOKH010000030.1:0-5489 GCA_040275625.1 Thauera sp.
AGAGGCCGACGTGATCCTCTTCAACACCTGCTCGGTGCGCGAGAAGGCGCAGGAGCGGGTGTTCCACGACCTTGGCCGGGTGCGCCTGCTCAAGCAGGCCAAGCCGGGGCTGATCATCGGCGTCGGCGGCTGCGTCGCCAGCCAGGAGGGTGAGGCGATCATCAAGCGCGCGCCCTATGTGGACGTGGTGTTCGGCCCGCAGACCCTGCACCGCCTGCCCAGCCTGATCGAGGCGCGCAAGCAGAGCGGGCGCTCGCAGGTGGACATCTCCTTCCCCGAGATCGAGAAGTTCGACGCCATGCCGCCGGCGCGGGTCGAGGGCGCGAGCGCCTTCGTGTCGATCATGGAAGGTTGCTCCAAGTACTGCACCTTCTGCGTCGTGCCCTACACCCGCGGCGACGAGGTGTCGCGCCCGCTGGAGGATGTGCTCGCCGAGGTGGCCGGGCTGGCCGCGCAGGGCGTGAAGGAAGTGACGCTCCTGGGCCAGAACGTCAACGCCTGGCGCGGTGAGCTGGTGCGTGAAGACGGCGAGCAGGGCGACTTTGCCTTCCTGCTCGAGTGCGTGGCCGAGATCCCCGGCATCGAGCGCATCCGCTACACCACCTCGCACCCGCGCGAGATGACGCAGCGCCTGATCGACTGCTACGCCAGGATCCCCAAGCTCGTCTCGCAGCTCCACCTGCCGGTGCAGTCGGGCTCGGACCGCGTGCTGGCGGCGATGAAGCGCGGCTACTCGGTGCTCGAGTTCAAGTCGGTGGTGCGCAAGCTGCGCGCGGCGCGGCCCGATCTGGCACTGACCTCGGACTTCATCATCGGCTTCCCCGGCGAGACCGAGGACGACTTCGAAAAGACCATGAAGCTGATCGAGGACATCGGCTTCGACGGCTCCTTCAGCTTTGTATACAGCGCGCGCCCCGGCACGCCGGCGGCCGACCTAGAAGATCCGGTGCCGCAGGAGACCAAGCTCGCCTGGCTGGCTCGCCTGCAAAAGCGCATCGACGCGCAATACCAGGCCAACAGCGAGGCCATGGTCGGTACGGTGCAGCGCGTTCTCGTGGAAGGCGCAGCGAAGAAGCACGCCGAGGTCGAGATGATGGGCCGCAGCGACAACAATCGCGTGGTTAACTTCCCCGCCTCCTCGCCCAATCGCGAGCGCCTGATCGGCCAGTTCGTCGATGTACGCATCACCGCTGCGTTGCCGCACAGCCTGCGCGGCGAAATCCTCACCCGGGAATCCTGAATGGCGAAAACCCTGGAAGTCTTTTTCGAGCCGGTCGATAACCCGCGCCTGTCGCGGCTGTGCGGTGTGCTCGACGAGAACCTGCGCCAGATCGAAAACGCCTTCGACATCACCGTGAGCCGGCGCGGCGAGCACTTCACGCTCACCGGCCATCCGGCACAGGTGCTGCGCGGCGAGATGGCGCTCAAGCATTTCTACGCGCGCAGCGACAAGGACCTCTCGCTCGATGACGTGCAACTCGGCCTGATCGAGATCGGCAGCCGCGGCAGCAATCCTGACCCGGCCCAGCCCGCGCCGGTGCTGATGACCCGCCGCACCGAGCTCCACGGCCGCACGCCGCGCCAGGTGGACTACCTGCGCAACATCCAGGAGTTCGACATCACCTTCGGCATCGGACCCGCGGGCACCGGCAAGACCTACCTCGCGGTGGCGAGCGCGGTGGATGCCTTCGAGCGCGACCTGGTCGAGCGCATCATCCTCACCCGCCCGGCGGTCGAGGCTGGCGAGCGCCTGGGTTTCCTGCCCGGCGACCTCGCGCAGAAGGTCGATCCCTACCTGCGCCCGCTCTACGACGCGCTCTACGACCTTATGGGTTTCGACCGCGTCGGCAAGCTCTTCGAGCGCAGCCTGATCGAGATCGCGCCGCTCGCCTTCATGCGCGGGCGCACGCTCAACAACGCCTTCATCATCCTCGACGAGGCGCAGAACACCACGCCCGAGCAGATGAAGATGTTCCTCACCCGCATCGGCTTCGGCGCCAAGGCGGTGGTCACCGGCGACCTCACCCAGGTCGATCTGGCGCGCGGTCAGCGCAGCGGCCTCAAGGAGGCGCGTGCGGTGCTGGCGGGTGTGCGCGGCATCGCCTTTACTGAATTCAACAAGGAAGACGTGGTGCGTCATCCGCTTGTCGCACGCATCGTCGAAGCTTACGACCTCGAAGCGGTGCGCCTCGAGCGCGAGAAGGCCGCGGCCCGTGCCGCGCGCCAGCAGGAAAAGGAAGGGCTGGCCCGGGGCGTGCAGGGCAGGGAAGGACAGGACAGGGAAGGACAGGACAGGGAACAGCAGGATGCCGAAAATGGCGAATAGCCCCAGGATCATCGCCGTCGACGCCGACGGCAAGACTTCCCGCATCAAGGCCGAGCGCCTGGAAATCGAACTCGGCGACGGGCGTCGCCTGTTGCTCGCCTTTCCCGAGAAGGCCTGGGGCGACCTCGAGATCGAGGCCGACGCCGATGACGACAACGCGGTGCCGATGCTGTCGCTGCAGCCGGGTGCCTGCAACCTGCTCACCGTGCGCGTGGACGTGCATCACGACATGCGCTTCGTCGAGCCGATCGACCTGCCTGCGGGTGAGCATCCGCCCGTGCTGAAGCTCAAGGTGCAAAAGGCGGTCGACGGTGAGGACCGCGCCAACGCACCCAAGAAGAACCACATCCGGCGCTGGGCTCAGGCCGCGCTGCGCGAGGATGCCGAGGTCACCGTGCGTCTGGTGGGTGAGGCCGAGGGCCGGGCGCTCAACCGCGACTATCGCGCCAAGGACTACGCGACCAACGTGCTGACCTTCGCCTATGCCGAAGGTGCGGAGCTGCCCGCGCAGGCCGAGGACGGCCCGCTTGCTGGCGACCTGGCGTTGTGCGTGCCAGTGGTGGTGCGGGAGGCGGCCGCGCAGGGCAAGACGCTGGAGGCGCACTTCGCCCATCTGGTCGTGCATGGCATGTTGCACCTGCAGGGCTACGATCACGAACAAGAGGGCGAGGCGACCGAGATGGAGGCGCTCGAGACCGCGATCCTGCGCGGCCTGGGCTACGCCGATCCCTACGCCTGAAGCGGAGACACCGACACCCAAAATGGACAGTTCCCCCAAACCCTCCTTGCTCGAGCGACTTTCGGCCCTGCTCTCGCGCGAACCTGAAGATCGCGATGAACTCCTCGCGCTGCTGCACTCGGCCTTCGATCGCAACCTGATCGACGCCGACGCCCTCTCCATCATCGAAGGCGCCCTGCAGATGTCCGACATGCAGGTGCGCGACGTGATGATCCCGCGTGCACAGATGGACTGTGTGCATCTGGACGACCCCCTCGACACGATCGCCAATTTCGCGATCGACACCGCGCACTCGCGCTTTCCGGCGATCGGCGACGGCAAGGACGACGTCGCCGGCATCCTGCTCGCCAAGGACCTGCTGCGCTACTTTGCCGGGCGCGAGTTCGACCTGCGCGACATGCTGCGCCCGGCGGTGTTTGTGCCCGAGTCCAAGCGCCTCAACGTGCTGCTGCGCGAGTTCCGTGTGTCGCGCAACCACATGGCGATCGTGGTCGACGAGTATGGTGGCGTCGCCGGCCTGGTCACCATCGAGGACGTGCTCGAGCAGATCGTCGGTGACATCGAGGACGAATACGATTTCGACGAGGTCGGTGACAACATCCGTCTCGATCACAACGGCCGCTACCGGGTCAAGGCCACGACCGAGATCGAGGACTTCAACGAGGCCTTCGCCACCCACTTCAGCGACGATGAATTCGACACCGTTGGTGGCCTCGTCATCCGCCATTTCGGCCGCCTCCCCAAGCGCGGCGAGGTGGTGGAACTCGAAGGCCTGAAGATCCAGGTGCTGCGCGCCGACAGCCGCCGGGTGCACACCCTGGTGGTCGAGCGCTTGCCGCAGCCCGCGCCTGCGCTCGAGTGATGCGTCGTGACCGCCTGATCGCGCTGCTCGCTGGCGGCGCGTCGGTGCTCGCCTTTGCGCCCTTCGGGTTGTTCCCGCTCGCCTTCGCGAGCCTCGCCGTGCTCGCATGGCTGCTCGGCCGCGCGGCGCGTGCGCGTGACGGTTTCGTGCTCGGCTTCGCATGGGGCTTCGGCGCCTTTGTTGCGGGGGTGTCCTGGCTGTACGTGGCGCTGGCGCGCTACGGCGGCGTTCCCGCGCCGCTCGCCGCGCTCGCGATCGTGCTGTTCTGCGCCTACCTCGCGCTCTATCCGGCGCTCGCGGGGGCGGCGTTCGCAGCCCTGCGCGCGCGCCGGGCGATCGCACCGGTCCTTGGTGCGGCGCTGTTCGGCGCCCTCTGGCTGCTCTCGGAGTGGTTGCGCGGCGTCGTCTTCACCGGCTTTCCGTGGCTCGCGATCGGCTACTCGCAGACGCCGCCGAGTCCGCTCGGTGGCCTGGCGCCGGTGGTCGGCGTGTATGGCGTTGGCGGACTGGTCGCCTTTGTCGCCGCCCTGCTCGTCTTCGTGCCGCTTGCCGACGGGCTGCGCGCGCGCCGGCTCTGGCGTCCGCTGCTGGCGATTGCGGTCCTGTTCGGCAGTGGCGCCGGCCTGCTCGGCAAGGCGTGGACGACCCCGTCCGGCGCGCCGGTCGCCATCGCGCTGGTGCAGACAAATTTCGAGCAGAGCCTGAAGTGGGATCCGCAGCGCTTCGACGAGGTGCTGCGGACCAACCTCGAGCTGGCGCGCGCCGCCTTCACCCAGCCGCATGCGCCGGTGCTGGTGGTGCTGCCCGAGACCACCGTTCCGACCCTGCTCGACCGCCTGCCCGAGGGCTATCTGGAGCTGTTCGCACAGCTCGCCGCGGAGGCGGGCGGCGATCTGGTGATGGGCGCCTTCCACCGCGATGCGGACGAGCGGATCTACAATGCTGCGCTCAGCCTCGGCACCGCGCCGGTGCAGCACTACGCCAAGCAGCACCTGGTGCCCTTCGGCGAATATTCGCCACCGCTGTTCGGCTGGTTTTACCAGTGGGCGCAGATCCCGATGTCCGACCAGACGCGTGGTGCCGCCGATCAGGCGCCGATGCGCTTCGGCGAGCAGCGTGTGGCGCTCAACATCTGCTACGAGGACCTGTTCGGTGCAGAGCTGATCCGCTCCCTGCCCGAGGCGACGCTGATGCTCAACATCTCCAACCTCGCCTGGTACGGCGACTCGCTCGCCCAGCCGCAGCACCTGCAGATTGCCCGCGTGCGTGCGCTCGAGAGCGGGCGGCCGATGCTGCGCGCGACCAATACCGGCATGACCGCGGTGGTGCAGCCCGACGGGCGCGTGACCGCCGTGCTGCCGGCGTTCGCGCGCGGGGTGCTGCGCGCGCACGTGCAGGGCTACCAGGGCCTTACGCCCTATGCACGCTGGGGTGACCGGCTGGCGCTGGCCGGCGCGTTGCTGATCGTCGTCGCGGCCATGCTTGTGCGCCGCCGCACTTAGCGACACTCAAAAGCTCGCGGCTTCCGCCGCTCCTACCCAGAACCGCCACGGCCCATCCCC
>JBEOKH010000031.1:0-7689 GCA_040275625.1 Thauera sp.
CCGGCGTGGGAGAACAGCTTGACGGTTGCGATGTTGGTGTAGGCGTCGGTGATGCGCCCGGTCATCAGCGAACGCGCGTCGGCCTGCGCGCGCGAAACCTTCGACAGCCGCGGCACGAACCAGCGCAGCGCAGCGAGGTAGAGCGCCAGCCAGCCCAGGAAGGGCGCCAGCAGCCAGGCGTCGAAGCTCGCCACCACCAGGGTCAGGGTGACGAAGTAGATGATCACGAAGACCAGGATGTCGGTCAGGATCAGGCAGGTGTCGCGCACCGCGAGCGCGGTCTGCATGACCTTGGCCGACACCCGGCCGGCGAACTCGTCCTGGTAGAAGCTCATGCTCTGGCCGAGCATCAGGCGGTGGAAGTTCCAGCGCAGGCGCATCGGAAAGTTGCCCGCCAGGCTCTGGTGCTTGAGCATGGTCTGCACCGCCACCAGCGCGATGCTGCCGAGGATGATGGCGGCGAGCAGCAGCAGCGTGCCGCCCTCGTCCGCCCACAGGCGCGCGGGCTCGACCTCCGCCAGCCAGTCCACCACCTTCCCGAGCATCGCGAACAGCAGCGCCTCGAAGGCGCCGATGGTCGCGGTCAGCAGCATCATGCCGAGGATGAACGGCCGCATGCCCTCGGTGCCCGCCCACAGGAAGGCGAAAAAGCCGCGCGGCGTGGGGCCGGGCACGGCTTCGGGGTAAGGATCGACGCGGCGCTCGAACCAGATGAAAGGCACGAGAAATCTCCAGAATGCTTACGGGGGCCCAGTGGGCGCGAAGATCAAGGCGTCACCGTGGGAGCGGGCTTGCCCGCGAATAGTGCATGCGGAACCGCTGCATTCGCGGGCAAGTCCGCTCCCGCGGCAATCACGCTCACAAAGCAGTGCGCCCCGCTCGGGGCGGGGCGTGCTTTCCTGGGTGGCTCCGGATCAGGCCGGTGCGCTGCTGCGGATCAGGTGATCGAAGGCCGACAGCGCCGCCTTCGAGCCCTCGCCCATGGCGATGATGATCTGCTTGTACGGCACCGTGGTGCAGTCGCCGGCGGCGTACACGCCCGGCACCGAGGTCTGCGCCTTGGCATCGACGATCACCTCACCGAAGCGCGTGAGCTCGAGCGTGCCCTTGAGGAAGTCGGTGTTGGGCAGAAGGCCGATCTGCACAAAGATGCCCTCAAGTTCGAGGCGATGCACCTCATCGGTCTTGCGGTCCTTGTACACCAGGCCATTGACCTTGTCGGTGCCGGTCACTTCGGTGGTCTGCGCGCTCTTGATCACGGTGACGTTGGCCAGGCTGTAGAGCTTGCGTTGCAGCACGGCGTCGGCACGCAGATCGTCGGCGAACTCCAGCAGGGTGACATGACCCACGATGCCGGCGAGGTCGATCGCGGCCTCGACACCCGAGTTGCCGCCGCCGATCACCGCCACGCGCTTGCCCTTGAACAGCGGGCCGTCGCAGTGCGGGCAGTAGGCCACGCCCTTGCCGCGGAACTGCTGCTCGCCGGGCACGTTCATCTCGCGCCAGCGCGCACCGGTGGCGACGATCACGGTCTTGGCCTTCAACGCAGCGCCGTTCTCGAGCTGGACTTCGGCGAGCACGCTGCCGTCTTCGCTGCCCGGCACGACCTTCGCCGCGCGCTGCAGGTTCATGACGTCGACCTCGTACTGCTTGACGTGCTCCTCGAGCGCCATCACCAGCTTCGGGCCATCGGTTTCCTTCACCGAGATGAAGTTCTCGATCGCCATCGTGTCCATCACCTGGCCGCCGAAGCGCTCGGCGACGATGCCGGTACGGATGCCCTTGCGTGCGGCATAGATCGCCGCCGCCGCGCCGGCCGGGCCGCCACCGACGATGAGCACGTCGAACGGGTCCTTGGCCGAGAGCTTCCTGGCGTCACGCGCAGCGGTGCCGGTGTCGACCTTGGCGAGGATCTGGCCCAGTTCCAGGCGGCCCTGGTCGAACTCCTCGCCGTTGAGGTACACCGTGGGCACGGCCATGATCTGGCGCGCTTCCACTTCCTTCTGGAACAGCGCGCCATCGATCATGGTGTGGCGGATCTTCGGATTGAGCACCGCCATCAGGTTCAGCGCCTGCACCACGTCCGGGCAGTTGTGGCAGGACAGCGAGATGTAGGTCTCGAAATTCAGCTCGATGTCGAGGTTCCTGATCTGCTCGATCACGTCGGCCTCGACCTTGGGCGGATAGCCGCCGGCCTGCAGCAGGGCGAGGATCAGCGAGGTGAATTCGTGGCCCATCGGCAGGCCGGCGAAGCGCACGCGGCCGTCGCCGCCCCTGGGGCCAACGGAGAAGGAGGGCTTGCGTTCGTTGTCGTCGCGATGCTCGATCAGGGTGATCAGGCCGGACTGCGCGGCGACGTCGTCGAGCAGTTCCTTCATTTCGCGCGACTTGGGGCCATCGTCCAGCGACGCCACGATCTCGATCGGCTGCGTCACCCGCTCCAGGTAGGCTTTCAGTTGAGTCTTGATGTTGGCGTCAAGCATGATGGTTCTCCCTTTTTTGGTACGACCGCCGCTGTTTGCAGCAGTCCCGATACGACACAGCCGGCACGTGGCCGGCTGCGCAGTTGGCACCCCGGGCCGGGTGGGCCCGGGCACATGCAGCAAAGGCTTAGATCTTGCCGACCAGGTCGATCGACGGCGCCAGGGTGGCTTCGCCTTCCTTCCACTTCGCCGGGCAGACTTCGTTCGGGTGCGCGGCGACGTACTGCGCAGCCTTGAGCTTGCGAACGGTCTCGGTCACGTCACGGGCGATGGCGTTGTCGTGCACTTCCATCGTCTTGATGACGCCTTCCGGGTCGATGACGAAGGTGCCGCGCAGGGCCAGGCCCGCTTCGTCGATGTGCACGCCGAACGCGCGCGTGAGCTGGTGGGTCGGGTCGCCCACCAGCGGGAACCGGGCCTTGCCGACCGCCGGCGAAGTCTCGTGCCAGACCTTGTGCGAGAAGTGGGTGTCGGTGGTGACGATGTAGACTTCCGCGCCGGCCTTCTGGAACTCGGCGTAGTGCTCGGCGGCGTCTTCGATCTCGGTCGGGCAGTTGAAGGTGAACGCGGCAGGCATGAAGATCAGCACGGACCACTTGCCCTTCAGGTCGGCGTCGGTCACTTCGATGAACTTGCCGTTCCTGTAGGCCTGGGCTTTGAACGGTTGAACCTGGGTGTTGATCAGCGACATCGGTAATCCTCCGGTAGGGTGGGTGGAACGGTGTAAGCAAACTCGATGGACCAGAGTTTAGACCTGCTCCATGAATTACTCTAATTGATAATCAGGATCCTCACGATTGATCGTTCCTATCAACAGGCAATCGAGCCCCGCTATCGTGGGTCGGGCCGCAACGGCTGTTGCACATCGCCGCACAGCGCCATCCCCACCGACTTTCACATGAAGGCCGATGACGGAAATTCAAGCTCCGGCGAGGTGCCTGCGCACCGAGATCGCCGCACCCAGCCAGCCGAGGAAGGCCGCGAAGGCGACGATCGCGAGCGCGGCGCGCTCGTCCGGGCCGTTGAGCGTGAACACCGCACCATAGGTTTCGGCCAGCGTGGCGACCGGGCCGGCGAGCGCCTCGACCCCGAGCGCCATGGTACCGAGCGCGACCAGCCCGCCGAGTGCGCCCTGCAAGCCGCCGAACCAGTAGAACGGGCGGCGGATGAAGGGGTCGGTGGCGCCGAGCAGGCGGCTCACCGCGATCTCCTGGCGCTGGGTCAGGATCTGCAGGCGGATGGTGTTGAAGGTGACGACCACCAAGGCGAAGCCGAGCAGCGCGGCGAGCATCAGCACCGCCGAGCGCCCCAGCGCGAGCAAGGCATGCAGGCGCTCGACCCAGGCCGAGTCGAGCTGCACGTGGGCGACCTTGGGCCAGGCGCGCATGCGCGCGGCCATGCGCTCGAACAGCGCCGGATCCTCGCCGCGCGGCGCGAGCACGAAGGCATCGGGCAGCGGGTTGGACTTGAGCCCGCCGAGCACGTCACCGAGGCCGGCGGCCTCGAGCTGGCGCAGGCCCTCGTCGCGCGGCACGAAGCGGTAGCTCGCGAGCTCGGTCTCGCCCTTGAGGCGCTGCTCGAGCGCGGCAACATCGGTGGCACCGGCGTCCATGGCGAGGAACAGGCTGATCTCGGGCGTGCCCGAGACGCCGCGGGCGAGCGAGGCGAGGTTGTCGAGCAGCAGGTAGCCACCGCCGGGCAGGGACAGCGCGATGCCGACCACCAGCGCCGACAGCAGCGTGCCAAGCGGCTGCGCCACCAGGCGGCGCAGCGCGTGCCCGATCGCGCGCAGGTGCAGATAGAACCAGTTGATCATGCGGCCGCCTCCTGCGCCGGACGCCCGCCCGGACGCGAATCCTCGATCAGGCTGCCCTTGGCCAGCACCAGCCGACGCGGCCGGCTGGCCGCGAAAAGATTGGCGTCGTGGGTCGACACCAACACGGTGACGCCGGCATCGTTGAAGGAGCCGAACAGCGCGGCGATGTCGGCTGCGTAAGCGGGGTCGAGGTGAGCGGTGGGTTCGTCGGCGATCAGGATCGACGGCCGATTGACGATCGCGCGCGCGATCGCCACGCGCTGCTGCTCGCCACCTGAAAGGCCGGCCGGCATCTCCTTGCCGCGCCCGTCGAGGCCGACGCGCTCGAGCGCCGCCGCCACCCGCTTTGCGGCGTCACTGGCGGGATGACCGGTGATCACCAGCGGCAGCATCACGTTGTCGTACACATTGCGGTCGAACAGCAGGCGGCTCTCCTGCAGCACCAGGCCGAGGTTGCGGCGCAGGTAGGGAATCGCCGTCCTGGGCAGGTGCGAGACATCCTGGCCGTTGATCAGCACGCGCCCCGAGGTCGGCCGCTCGATCACCGGGATCAGCTTGAACAAGGTGCTCTTGCCCGCGCCCGAATGCCCGGACAGCACGACCAGCTCGCCGTGGCGGATCTCGAAACTGACGCCCGCCAGCGCCGTGTAGCCACCCGCATAGCGCTTGGCCACGTCCTCGAAGACGATCATCTGCGCCCGTCCGCTCCGCTCTTGATCGCGCCGGCGCCCGGCTCGAACAGCGCATCGACGAACTCGCGCGCATTGAACGGCTGCAGGTCGTCGATGCCCTCGCCGACGCCGATGAAGCGCAGCGGCTTGGGGCACTGGCGCGCAATCGCCGCCAGCACGCCACCCTTGGCGGTGCCGTCGAGCTTGGTCACCACCAGTCCGGTGACGCCGGTCGCCTTGTCGAAGGCCTTGACCTGGGTGAGCGCGTTCTGACCGATGTTGGCATCGAGCACCAGCAGCACCTCGTGCGGGCCGCTGGGGTCGGCCTTGGCGATCACACGGCGCACCTTGGCGATCTCTTCCATCAGGTGGAGCTGGGTGGGGAGCCGGCCCGCGGTGTCGGCGAGCACGACATCGATCTTGCGCGCGCGCGCGGCATTGATCGCGTCGAAGATCACCGCGGCGGCGTCGCCGCCTTCCTGCGCGACCACGGTAACGTCGTTGCGCTCGCCCCAGGTCATCAACTGCTCGCGCGCGGCGGCGCGGAAGGTGTCGCCCGCGGCCAGCAGCACGCTCTTGCCCTGCGACTGGAAATACTTGGCGAGCTTGCCGATCGAGGTCGTCTTGCCGGAGCCATTGACCCCCGCGATCATGATGATGAAGGGCTGGTGGCCGTCGACCACGAGCGGCTCCTCGAGCGGGGCGATGATCTCGTGCAGGCCGTCGGCGAGGGCCTTCTGCAACTGGTCAGCGGTTTCCAGATGGTCGCGCTTCCAGCGCCGGCGCAGATCGTCGATCAGGTGCTGGGTGGCGTCCACGCCACAGTCGGCCATCAGCAGCGTCGATTCGAGCTCCTCGAGCAGGTCCTCGTCGATCCTGCGCAGGCCGAACAGGCTCGCCAGGCCGCCGCCGATCTGCTGGCGGGTGCGGGCGAGGCCGGCCTTGAGGCGTTCGGCCCAGGACCGCTTCGGCGCGGCGACCACCGCTGCACGTTCCGATCCGGGTTCGGGTTCGGGTTCGGGTTCGGGTTCGGGTTCGGGTTCGGGTTCGGGCACGTCGGCCAGCTCTGCGCCGGGCGTGGTCGAAAGCTCCGGCTCGGCGGCGCGCTCGCGCCCTGCCGCGGGCTCCGCCTCGATAGCCGCCGCCGCGGCAGTTTCGCCACTCGCCTCGACGTCAGCCGCTGCAACACCGCCCGTTTCGGCGCCCGCCAGCGGAACCTGCTCGACAGCAGGTGGCGCTTCGCCGGCCAGGGCTGCAGGCGCTTCGGCCGGCGCGCTTGCGAGCGCCGAGGCGCCGGCCGCGTCGGAGGACTGCGCGTCCGCAGACGGCGGCGCAACAGCCGGGACGGCACCGTCAAGGGCGCCATCGACCTGCGCCGGCGCCTGTTGCGCTTCGGCGGCCGCGTCAACGGCCTTCGCCGCTTCGTCGGACTTGCCGAACTTCTTCTTCAGGAAACCAAACATGAAACGCTCGGGTCAGAGGGGAGGTTTTGCGTCGGAGGACGCGCCCGCCAAGCATGGGCGCGCTCCGCCGATCACGCTAAGATGCGGCTCCCCGGCACAGGCTGTGCGCTGCGCAGCGGGTCTCGCGGAACGCCGCGGATTCTAACAGATGCAGGACAACTCCATGTTTCGCCAACCCCTTGCCCGCAGTCTGATGCTCGGCGCCGTACTCGCCGCCCCCCTCACACCGCCCGCCCTCGCCAACCCGTTCGAGACCACGCTCGCCAACGGCATGAAACTGATCGTCAAGGAAGACCGCCGTGCGCCCTCGGTCGTGCACATGGTGTGGTACCGCGCCGGCGCGATGGACGAGCCGGACGGCGTCTCGGGCGTCGCCCACGTGCTCGAACACATGATGTTCAAGGGCACCGGGGAAGTCGGCCCGGGCGAGTTCAACAAGCGCGTAGCCGCGGTTGGCGGGCGCGACAACGCCTTCACCGGCAAGGACTACACGGCCTACTTCCAGCAGGTGCCGCCCGCCCACCTGCCGGCGATG
This sequence comes from Thauera sp., assembly GCA_040275625.1. Lineage (GTDB taxonomy): Bacteria > Pseudomonadota > Gammaproteobacteria > Burkholderiales > Rhodocyclaceae > Thauera. The sequence continues at coordinate 6,969 of JBEOKH010000031.1, forward strand.
ATGGCGCTCGAAGCCGACCGCATGAAGAACCTGGTGCTCACCGACGACGAATTTGCGCGCGAACTCGAGGTGGTAAAGGAAGAAAGGCGCCTGCGCACCGACGACCAGCCGCGTGCACTCGTCTTCGAGCAGCTGATGGCCACTGCCTACCAGGCCCACCCCTACCGCCGCCCGGTGATCGGCTGGATGCCCGACCTCGAGGCCATGCAGCCCGAAGACGCGCGCACCTGGTACCGGCGCTGGTATGCACCCAACAACGCGTATCTCGTGGTGGTGGGCGACGTCGATCACCGCGCGGTGTTCCGCGATGCCGAGCGGCACTACGGCGCGATCCCGGCAGCCAAGCTGCCGCCACGGCGGATCTCGCCCGAACCGGCGCAGCGCGGCCCGCGCGCCTCGGTGGTGAAGGCCCCCGCAGAGCTGCCCTACCTCGCGATGGCCTGGCACGTGCCCGCGCTGCGCGACCCGGCGGGCGACCGCGAGGCCTACGCGCTCGACGTGCTCGCTGCCGTGCTCGACGGCTACGACGGCGCGCGCCTCACCCGCCGCCTGGTGCGCGACCAGCAGATCGCGGTCAGCGCCGGCGCCAGCTACGACACCGGCAACCGCGGCCCGGCGCTGTTCTACCTGCACGCCGTGCCCGCCGCAGGCACCACGCCGGAGGCGCTCGCCACCGCGCTGCGCGCCGAACTGCAGCGCATCCGCGACGAAGGCATCAGCG
>JBEOKH010000032.1:0-1966 GCA_040275625.1 Thauera sp.
ACCGTGGAGAATGGACAGCAACTTCGTGGCATCGGTTAATATCGTTGCATCCCATCAACCCTGACCGGAGCAGCCCGATGTCCAAAGACCAGAACGCCCAGGATCCGCTCGAATTCGTGCGCGGCATGTGGAACCAGATGGGCTTTTCCCTGCCGGGGATGGTCACGCCCACGCTCGATGTCGACGAACTCGAAAAGCGCATCACCGACATGCGTGCCGTCGAGGGCTGGCTCAAGATGAACCTGAACATGCTGCAGATGAGCATTCAGGGACTCGAGATGCAGCGCGCCGCGCTCGCCGCCGTCAAGGCGATGAGCCAGCAGGCCCAGCAGGCCGGTGAAGGCGCAACCGCGGCCGACACCGGCGCCAATCCTTTCGCGGCCGCGGCCTCGATGTGGCCGTGGAACCTGATGAGCCCCCCCGCCACCGAGGCCCAGAGCGCCGCCGCCGAAGCCGAAGCCAGGGCCAGCGCCCGCAGCCCGCGCCGCAAGCCGGGTACCGAAAAATAAGGGGCTTGCGTGCTCGCCTGCCCGCAGGGGCGCGCGATCACGCCCCGTGCGCAAAAACCCCGGCCCGCAGGCGCTCAGATGACGCCGGCGGCACGCAGCCGGGCACGGGACTCGGCCCCGACCCCGAGCGCTTCGAGAATCTCGTCCGCATCCGCACCCGCACTGACCGGCGCCGCGCGCAAGGGCATGGCAGGCAGGTCGCCCATGTGCACCGCCGCACCGAACTGACGCGCACCGTCGACCTCCACCACCATGCCACGCGCCTGCAGTTGCGGATCACACAGGCTCTCCTCCAGGCGCAGCACCGGCGTCACGCAGCAATCGACGCGGTCGAAGACCTCCACCCAAGCCTGCTGGCTGCGGCTGCGAAAGATCGCCCCCAGCTCCGCACGCACCCGCGCGCCCTCCGCGCCGGTGGCCAGGTGCCCGGGCACGAGATCGCGGCGATCGAGCGTCGCGCACAGCAATTCCCAGAACTTCTCTTCAAGCGCCCCCACCGCCATGTAGCGGCCGTCGGCGGTCTCATACACCCCGTAGCAAGGCACGCCACCGCTGAGCAGATCCTCGCCGCGCGGCTTCACGCTGCCGTGCGCGAGCACCTCGGCGAGCGGAAAGATCATGTGCGCGAAGGCAGCGTCGGTCATCGACACATCCACATGGCGGCCGCGGCCACTGCGACGCGCGTCGAACAGCGCCACCAGGATGCCCATCACCGCCCCCATGGTGCCACCGAGCAGGTCACCGATCTGCAGGTTGGACAAGGCCGGCGCGCCACCGGCGCAGCCAAGCTGGTCGAGCACGCCCGCGTAGCCGAGGTAGTTGATGTCGTGCCCGGCACGCGCCGCATACGGTCCGCTCTGGCCATAACCGGTGATGCTGCACAAGACGAGGCGCGGGTTGCACTCGGCGAGCGCCGCGTAGCCCAGGCCCAGACGCTCCATCACCCCGGGCCGGAATCCCTCGACCACCACATCCGCGGTCTCCGCCAGGCGCAGGAAGAGCGCCCGCCCCTCGGCCTGTTTGAGGTCCAGGCGCAAGCTGCGCTTGTTGCGGTTGACCACCTGGTAGAACCAGCTCGTCTCCCCCCCCATCGCCCCCATGGTGCGCGCGTAGTCGCCCGCGCCGGTATCCTCCACCTTGATGACCTCGGCGCCGTAATCGGACAGATGCTGGGTGGCGAGCGGACCGGGCAGCAGGCGGGTGAGATCGAGGATGCGCACGCCGGCGAGCGGGGCGCGCGCGCGGTCATTGTCAGGGGATGTCATGGGTGTGAGCCTCGTGGTTCGGGAGAGGCCGCAGTATGCCAGCGCCCATCGCCACGGAAGGACGCGCGCACAGCGGACCGATCGGCGCCACCGCGCGCGACGAGTTAAAGTTCGCGGCTTCCGCCGCTCCTACAGGGCGCTCACCGCGTGGCAGCCCCCTTGTAGGAGCGGCGGAAGCCGCGAACCACAGAA
>JBEOKH010000033.1:0-3308 GCA_040275625.1 Thauera sp.
CGATGCCGAATTCGGTCTCGACCAGCAGCGGATAGGCGGCGCCGCCGAAGCGGCCCGAACTCGCGATGTTATAGCCGATCACGCTTCCGGGCACGCGTCCGACGAGCACGCGACAGCCGATGCGGAAACCGGCGCCGATCGCGTGGCGGATCGCGCGTTCGGCGGTGTCCAGGGCGGAACGGGCGCCGGCGGCCTTGCGGCGACCCTCGAGGACGGTGAGCGAGCGGGGGTACATGGTCTCCTCCTGCTGGGCGATTGGCGGAACGCCGTGATTTAACGTTGACGTTAACGTTAAATCCGCTCCACATCAAGAGCCTTGTCCACCGGCGCGGGCGGGACGGCGGGGGTCAGCGCACGGAGGCGTTGGTCTTGCGCTTGGGTACGAAGCTCACCTTGTGCGCCACCACTGTGTCGCGCATCTTGGCCACGTGCGGGCGCAGCGCGCCGATCACGTGCATCTCGCAGCGCTTGCAGTCGAACTTCAGGGTCAGCGTCTCGTCGCCATTGACGAGCTGCATCGGGTCGGGGCGGATGCCTTTCACTTCCTTCGGGCACAGGTTGAAGCTGTAGCGAAGGCAGTGTTTGGTGATCATCAGCGAGACCTCGCCGCGCTCCTCGTTGGCCTCGTAAGCGGCGTCGATCAGCTTGACACCGTGCTTCGCGTAGAAGGCGCGCGCCTGGTCGTTCGACACGTTGGCGAGGTAGCTGAGCGCGTCCTGCGGGTAGGGCACCGGAGGCTCGACCGCGGCGGCGCGCGGCGGGCGGGCGTGGGCCTTGAGGCGTGCGGCCTCGAGCTGTTCGACCGCCTCGCGGCGCAGCGCGTTGAGCTGGCTGGCGGGCAGGAAGGGGGCGGCGGGCAGCTCGAGCACGATCTCGCCGAGGGTGAAGATGGTGTTGCCGAGCTTGGCGAGGTGCTCGCGCAGGGTGGCGAGCGCGCGCTCGGCGTTCTGTGCCGGCTCGCAGGCGGCGGCGAGCGTGGCGCTTGCAGTGACGCCGTCCTCGTCGGTCAGCGTCAGCGCAAAGCCGTCGGCGGCGGTGGCGAAGTGCGCATCGACACGGATGCGGCGCTCGGCGGACTTTTTCTCCAGCGCGCGCTCGAATTCATGGTCGTGGTTGCGGAAAAGCGAGGTGCCCGGCACCAGCTCGGGCGGTAGCGGGTCGGCGGGGAAGATGCGGTCGATGCCCTCGCCGCCGCCGTTGGCCTCGGCGCGGTTGACGCGCAGCCCGGTGAGCTCGCCCTTCGGCGTGTACCAGGTCAGGCCGTCGGCGTTGTGGAGGGGCGCGGCGCGCTCGATGTCGAAGAACTTGCGCCCCTTGGCGTCGATCTTCGTCACCCGGCCGATCGGCTCGCCGACGAACTTGGGCGACTCGAAGGCCTCAATGCCGTGGCGGCGCTCGTTGGCGAAGTAATCCGTGTAGCCGCGGTTGAAGGTCTTGTCGGCCTGCGGGGTGAACAGGAAGGTGGTGCGTCCGCTCGAGGCGCGGCGGAACGAAGGGCCGTCGGCATCGGGGTGCTCGATGATCTCGTCGAGCAGCGTGCGGTAGTGCGCGGTGATGTTCTTGACGTAGGAGAGATCCTTGTAGCGGCCCTCGATCTTGAACGAGCTCACGCCCGCGGCGGCGAGCGCGCGCAGGTTGGCGCTCTGGTTGTTGTCCTTCATCGACAGCATGTGCTGGTTGCTGGCGAGGGTGTTGCCCGCCTGGTCCTTGAGGTCGTAGGGCAGGCGGCAGGCCTGCGAGCATTCGCCGCGGTTGGCGCTGCGCCCGGTGTGGGCGTGGCTGATGTAGCACTGGCCGGAGAAGGCCACGCACAGCGCGCCATGCACGAAGTATTCGAGCTGGCAGGTGGTTGCGGCGGCGATCTTCCGTACCTCGGCGAGCGAAAGCTCGCGCGCGAGCACGATCTGCGAGAAGCCCACGTCCTGCAGGAAGCGCGCCTTGCTGGCGTCGCGGATGTCTGTCTGGGTGCTGGCGTGGAGCTGGATCGGCGGCAGGTCGAGCTCGAGCAGGCCCATGTCCTGCACGATCAGCGCATCGACGCCGGCATCAAAAAGCTCCCAGATGAGTTTGCGCGCCGGCTCGATCTCATGGTCGAACAGGATGGTGTTGGTGGCGACGAAGACTTCGGCGTGGTAGCGATGGGCGTGCTGCACCAGGCGGGCGATGTCCGCGACCGAGTTGTCTGCGGACGAGCGCGCGCCGAAGGCCGGGCCGCCGATGTACACCGCGTCCGCGCCGTGGTTGATGGCTTCGATGCCGAAGTCGGCGGTCTTGGCCGGGGCGAGGAGTTCGAGGGAGTGACGGGAGGGCGTCATCGGGCGGCTGCGCGCAAGCGCTTGATCGGAAAGGCGCGATGATAGCAAAGCAGGCCCCCGGATGAAGGCCTTCCCGGTGCAGGGCGAAGGCCCGCCGGTGCGACGCTCGTCGGCGACATGCCAGCCCCCGATGCAGGTGCGCGCGGTGGAGGGCCGAGGGTCGTGCAGGTGCGGCGCCGCGCTTGCGGCAAAGCAGTGGGCTCGGGCAATAATGCGGCCGGCTGCAAGGCCCCAACAACAGAACCTCACAGGAGACAACGCCATGAGCAAGCGCCGCGCGATCATCCCCGCAGGCATGGAAGCGGTTTACGAGCAGATCCACTACGCCCCCGGCGTGCTGGTCGGCAACACCCTGTATGTGTCCGGCCAGATCGGACGCAACGCGGCCATGCAGCTTGTCGAGGGCACCGAGGCACAGATCGTGCAGGCCTTCGATAACCTGAAAAATGTGGTCGAGGCCGCGGGCGGCACCATGGCCGACATCGTGGACCTGACCTCCTACCATACCGACATGCGCGACCTGAAGACCTTCATGCAGGTGCGCGACCGCTACTTCAGCGCCGACTACCCGGCCTGGACCGCGATCGGCGCCGCCCAGCTCGGTGGTTCGCCGGGTTATCTGGTCGAGATCAAGGCGGTTGCGGTCATCGGCGACTGAAGCCGTGATCCGGGCCGGAAGCCGGCCGCCCGCCCGGTCAGGACCATGCGCGATGGCGCAGCGCGAACGGCACCAGCACCAGCAGGCCGGCCGCGTCTGCCGCCCAGTCCCAGGGGTCGCCGTGGCGATAGCCGGTGGTCGATTGCGCGAGTTCCATCGCGGCTCCATAGGCCAGCAAGCCGATCGTGATCGCCAGCGCGCGTCCGGGCCAGGCCGCGATCGCCAGCAGCGCGAGGCTGGCGAAGAGCAGCGCGTGCTCAACCTTGTCCTGCCATGAGAACAGCTTCGCCATCGGCGGGACCGGCATCACGGCGAGCCAGAACGCACTCACCAGG
>JBEOKH010000034.1:0-19629 GCA_040275625.1 Thauera sp.
CCCGGACGAACTGCTCGAACTGCTGGCCGAAGGGGGCTCCGGGTATCACTTCTTCGGCAAGACGGTGGAGCGCGTCACCCTGCGCCTGACGCCGCAGCAGTGATGTTGTCGGCGATGGAGGAGTACCTCTGCGGCTGCGGCAAGCCCGGCCAGGAGATGGCAGCGGTGGCGGCGTGGCGCTGGCGGCGATCGCTGCTGCAGTGGTCCGGGGTCGGCCTCGCGCACGCCGCCCTGCTTGGCATCGTGCTGCAGGTGTCGCCACAGGCAAGACAGGCGCTGGGTCATGTGATCGAGGCCAGCCTGGTCGTCCCGCGACCGGTGCCCGTGGCGGCCGCGCAGCCGACGGCCGTGCCGGAGCCGACACCGACGCCGCCCAGGCCGCCAAAGGAGAGAACGCCGGTGCCAAGAGCACCGCGGCCAGCGACGCCGCGACCGATTGCGGCACCACCCGCCGAGGCGCCGCCGTCCTCCGATGTCGCGTCGGAGCCTGCCGCCGAGCCGGCGTCGGCGGTCGTATCGGTGCCCACCGCCGTTCCCGCCGCACCTCCGCCGCTGGTGCTGCCGGTCTTCCACGCCGACTACCTCGACAACCCGGCGCCGCAGTACCCGCCGATGTCGCGCCGTCTCGGCGAAACGGGTCGCGTCCTGCTGCGCGTGCTCGTTTCGGCCGACGGACATGCCGATCAGGTCGAGCTCGGGACGTCGTCGGGGTTCGAGCGGCTCGACGCCGCCGCGCGCCAGGCGGTCGTCCGCTGGCGCTTCGTTCCAGCACGTCGGGGCGACGAGAGGGTCGCCGCGTGGGTGCTGGTCCCAATCTCCTTTGTCATGTGAGTCCCGCCATGTTCGAAAGCTCCCTGGGTATTGCCCATTTCCTGACGCAGGCCGACACGGCGGCGCGCGTCATCCTCATCGCGATGTTGCTCGCCTCGCTCGCCAGCTGGGGGATCATCGTCGATCGACTGGCCGCGCACTGGTTGCAGCGACGGCGGCAGGCGGTGTTCCTTGCGCGCTTCCGGCGTGTCCGCGCCTTTGAGGAACTGGGCGCGGTCCTCTCCGCAGGAGCGGAGGATGCGTGCGCCCGCCTGGCGCGCCTGGCGATCGAGTCCGCCCGGCATTTCTCGGCGCACGGGGAGGCCGGTGGACGCCAGGAGTTCCTGGTAAGGGCGCTGCGGCAAGGCATCGAGGAGGAGGCGGAACGGCTCGAGCGCGGGCTGACGCTGCTCGCCTCGGTCGGCTCGACCGCGCCCTTCGTTGGCCTGCTCGGCACCGTCTGGGGGATCTATCACGCCTTGATCGCCATCGGCCTGTCCGGGCAGGGCACCCTCGACAAAGTGGCCGGCCCGGTCGGCGAGGCGCTGATCATGACGGCCATCGGCCTTGCCGTGGCGATCCCGGCGGTGCTCGGCTACAACGCGCTCACGCGGCGGAACCGTGTCGTGCTCGGCCGCCTCGATGCGCTCGGCCACGACTTGCTTACGCTGGCGCTTACCGGTGCGCCGCTGCGCCGAGGCGCCGCCGAGGCGTCCGCTCGCATCGCGAGGGCTGCGTGATGGGGCTGGGCACGCTGGGTTCGGGTGGCGGCGGACGCCCGATGGCCGAGATCAACATCATCCCGTTGGTCGACGTGATGCTGGTGCTGCTTGTCGTCTTCATCGTCACCGCGCCGCTGCTCACGCATGCGGTCAAGCTCGAATTGCCGCAGGCGAGCAGCCGCCCCAATGTGGCGCCTGCCGAACACATCGAGATCGCGATTCAGCGCGATGGACAGATGCATTGGAACGGCGAGGCGGTGTCTCGCGCTGAGCTGGAACGGCGCGCGTGGCAGCTTGCCGAGAGGGCGGCGGACACCGAGATCCACCTCAAGGGAGATGCCGCGGTGCCCTATGGGGAGATGGCCTGGACCTTGTCGGCGCTGGCGCGGCGCGGGCTGACGCGCGTCGGGTTCGTCACCGATCCCGGCGGGGCCGTGGCGCCCGATCGCGGGGCAGGCGGTGCCGGGGCGTTTCCATGATGCGCAATGGTCCCAGTCCATGGAGCAGAGCAACTTTCGTGAACCCGCCTGGAAGGAGCAAGGCAATGAAGATCGTACGAACCAGCCTGCGATGGCCGGCGCCATCCCAATCGGACATGTCCCGCCGGATGCCTGGTCGTGACCGGGAGGGTGCTGGCGCGGTGCGCGACCATACCCTGATGCTGCGGGCGATATCGGGTGTTCTGCGGAACGCCCAGTGTGGCGAACTTCCAGTGTTCGCCTGGACGCTCGGGCTCCCGCAACAGGCCCTGCTGGAAATGGTCGAGCGATGCTTCCCGGAACTCGGTGCGCTGGAGGGGTTGTCAGATATGCAGTATGCAATCCTCAAGGCGGCGCAGCCACCGTACTTCCAGGCGTTGGTGGCCCTGTTGATGACGCGGCGTACCGCAGGGGTGGATGAACACGTGGCCACGTGGCTTGCACATGCGATCGCGGCGGCATGCCACGGTGAACGCCATTTGTGGGAAGACCTGGACCTTGGCGGACGCGACGGCGTGTCGCGCCTGCTGGAGCGGTACTTCCACCCTTTGTACCTCGCCAACTCACGAAACCTGCGCTGGAAGCGGTTCTTGTTTGCCGAACTCGGTGCCGTCCTGGGGAGAACGGACTGCCTGCCTCCCGGGTGCCATCGGTGCGACCAACACCGGGTATGCTTTCCCGAGTCCAAGGCACAAGGGGTGAGCGTACACGATGGAATCGACCAAGAAGAGCATTGAGCTGCAAGGCTCGGTATGGATGACGGTGGGCGGCGAGAATTTTGGCGGTCCCGGCCGGATCGAGCTGCTGGCCAGGATCGCCGAATGCGGTTCGATCACGCAGGCCGCCAAGGCGATCAAGATGAGCTACAAGGCCGCATGGGATGCCATCGACACCATGAACAACCTGGCCGGGGAGCCGCTGGTCGAGCGCCTGGCAGGCGGCAAGGGCGGTGGCGGAACCCGGCTGACTCGCCGGGGCGAGCAACTGGTCGAGAACTTTCGCCTTGTCCAGCGGGAGCATCGGCGCTTTATCGAGCAATTGGCCCAGCAGGCCGACGACATCGCAGATGACTATTTGTTGATCAGGAGGATGAGCATGAAAACCAGTGCCCGGAACCAGTTTTTCGGCAAGGTCACCTTGGTGAAGCCGGGGGCGGTGAACGATGAGATCGAGCTGGAAGTGGCCGGGGGCCAGAAGCTTGTCGCCATCGTGACGCACGAGAGCACCGAGAGCCTCGGCCTGCGCGTCGGTGCTGAAGCCTTCGCCTTGGTCAAGTCGTCATCGATCATCCTGGTTACGGATGACGATGGCGCACGCTTCTCGGCCCGCAACCGGCTGACAGGAACGATTGCCCGCGTCCAGACCGGTGCAGTCAACACGGAAGTCGTTCTTGACCTGCCAAACGGGGCTTCGGTGGCCGCGATCGTGACCAATGAGAGCAGCGCGGCCCTTGGGCTGGTGGCGGGCAAGACGGCGTCGGCCATCTTCAAGGCGTCGAGCATCATCCTCGGGGTTCCGGCTTAGGAGTCCGCGCGACAGAGCATCAGAAAATGCGTGGACGCTACTGGAGTCGGGGTCGCGGGTAACACAGGCCGCCTACGCGGTCGGTTACGAGCACCCGCCAGTTTCAGCGCGGCATTTGCGCGGTATTTCGGGCGCACGCCGAAGTCGGTTCGTTGAGGATGCGACACCCTTCATCCGACGCGGGCCAGACTATCCAAAGGACGACATGCCTGGATCTCCAGGGCAGCCACGCCCATCCCCCGCAGTTCGGTGCGTAGCCGCGCCACCGTTTCGGCATCCATGTCAGGCGGGACAGTGCACCGGATCTCATGGGCGACCTCGGAAGCGAGCAGCAACCGCAGCGCATTGCGGGCCGGACCGCCCCCATCGCAGCCGACGATGCGGGCGTAGTCGCCGAACGGCGCCTTGACGTCGAAGCCGACCCAGTCGAGGAGCGGCAGCACGGCGGCGAGCCGTTCCGGGTAGATGCCGGCGGTGTGGAGCGCGGTGGCGAAACCCAGGGCGCGAACCTCAGTGAGCGCGGCGGCGAGGCCGCGTTGCAGCAGGGGCTCGCCGCCGCTGAACACGACGCCGTCGAGCAGGCCGCGACGCGTCGCCAACCAGGCGATCACGTCCGCCCACGACCGGTCGCCGTCGTGCGGCGGTAGGAGATGCGGATTGTGGCAGTAGGTGCAGCGCCACGGGCAGCCCTGGCAGAACACGACGGCGGCGAGCCGGCCGGGGAAGTCGATGGTGGTGAACGGCACCAGACCGCCCACCGCCAGCCGGGGCTCAGGCATGGGCGCCGTGCCCGCCATCGGGTTCGATGAAGTGGCGCCGCTCGGTGTGCTCGCCCTGCTTGCCGGCGTTGAACTCGGACACCGGGCGGTGGTAGCCCATGACGCGCGTCCAGACTTCGCAGCGCTGGCGTTCGTGGTCCTGCAGGGGGAGGTGTTCGGTAGTCGGGGACATGGTCGCTCCTTAGGTTGTGGGTAAGAGAATCAGTGGGCCTGCCCGCGGCGGGCGAGGAGTTCTTCGTCGCACTTGGGGCAGAACTCGTGTTCGCCTGCGAGATAGCCGTGCTTCGGGCAGATCGAGAAGGTCGGCGTCACAGTGATATAGGGCAGGCGGAAGCGGGTGAGCGCGGTGCGCACGAGCTGCCGGCAGGCCTCGGGGGTGGAGATGCGCTCGCGCATGTACAGGTGCAGCACGGTGCCGCCGGTGTAGCGGGTCTGCAGGTCGTCCTGGCGCAGCAGCGCCTCGAAGGGGTCGTCGGTGAAGCCCACCGGCAGCTGCGAGGAGTTGGTGTAGTAGGGTTGCTCTGCGGTGCCCGCCTGAAGGATGCCGGGCCAGCGCTTGCGGTCCTCCTTGGCGAAGCGGTAGGTCGTGCCTTCGGCCGGGGTGGCCTCCAGGTTGTAGAGGTTACCGGTCGCCTCCTGGTAGTCGCGCATCTTGTCGCGCAGCCGGTCGAGCAGGCGCAGCGCCAGGGCGTGGCCTTGCGGATCGGTGATGTCGTGTTCGCCGCGGCTGAAGTTGCGCACCATCTCGTTGATGCCGTTCACGCCAATGGTCGAGAAGTGGTTGCGCAGCGTGCCGAGGTAGCGCCTGGTGTAGGGGAAGAGGCCGTCGTCCATCAACCGCTGCACGACCTTGCGCTTGATCTCCAGGCTGTCGCGGGCCATGTCGGCGAGGCGGTCGAGCTGCGCGAACAGCGCCGCATCATCGCCCGCATGCACATGGCCGAGGCGTGCGCAGTTGATCGTCACCACGCCGATCGAGCCGGTCTGCTCGGCCGAGCCGAACAAGCCGTTGCCGCGCTTGAGGAGCTCGCGCAAGTCGAGCTGCAGGCGGCAGCACATCGAGCGGACATGGTTCGGCTTCATGTCCGAGTTGAGGAAGTTCTGGAAGTACGGCAGGCCGTACTTCGCGGTCATCGCGAACAGGCGCTCGGCGTTGTCCGACTCCCACGGAAAGTCCGGGGTGATGTTGTAGGTCGGGATCGGGAAGGTGAACACCCGCCCGCGCGCGTCGCCCGCCGTCATCACCTCGATGTAGGCGCGGTTGATCAGATCCATCTCGGCCTGCAGCTCACCGTAGCGGAAAGGCATCTCCTCGCCGCCGATCACCGGTACCTGCTCACGCAGGTCCTCCGGGCACACCCAGTCGAAGGTGAGGTTGGTGAACGGGGTCTGGGTGCCCCAGCGAGAGGGCACGTTGAGGTTGTAGATGAACTCCTGCAGACCCTGGCGTACCGCCTCGAAGGACAGCCCGTCCTTGCGCACCAAGGGCGCGAGGTAGGTATCGAAGGAGCTGAACGCCTGCGCCCCGGCCCATTCGTTCTGCAGGGTGCCGAGGAAGTTCACCATCTGTCCCAGCGCACTGGAGAAATGCCGCGGCGGCGTCGCTTCCGGCTTGCCCGGCACGCCGTTGAAGCCTTCGAACAGCAACTGGCGCAGCGACCAGCCCGCGCAGTAGCCGCACAGCATGTCGAGGTCGTGAATGTGCAGGTCGGCATCGCGATGCGCCTGGCCGATCTCGGGCGGATACACGTGCGACAGCCAGTAGTTGGCCACCACCTTGCCCGAGACGTTGAGGATCAGCCCGCCCAGCGAGTAGCCCTGGTTTGCGTTGGCGCGCACGCGCCAGTCGGAGCGGCCGACGTATTCGTCCACCGCTGCGGCGACGTCGACCAGGGTGCGACGGTCCTCGCGCAGGCGCCGGTGCTGGTCGCGGTAGGCGACATAGGCGCGGAAGGTGGCGAGATGGTTCGCATCGACCAGGGTCTGTTCGACGACGTCCTGCACTTGCTCGACGCTCGGCGCCGAACTGCCATGGCGATGGCGCAGCACCTTGAGCACGCGGGCGGTCAGAAGTTGCGCCTCGTCGGCATCGAACTCGCCGGTCGCGGCACCGGCGCGGACCAGCGCCGAGGCGATGCGCGCCGGCTCGAAAGGGGTGTCGCGACCATCACGCTTGACGATGCGCGCGGGCAGCGCTGGCGACGCCGCGTTCGGCCTGCGGTCTACGACGAGTTCGGATTCGTTCGAGTACAAGGCGGTTCTCCTGGCCGGGAGGCGGAGAACCGAAGATGGAGGAGCTGTGCCGGGCGGATTTCGCCCCGGGCAGGGCCGGTCGCGGCGGACGCTGCGGACGGCGGCCAGCAACATGCTCGAACCTCTCTCCGGGGACACCACCGCCCCATCGTTGGTGGAAAGACGTTGAGGCAGGTCTCCTGGCTCTCGACTCGGACACGCTTGGTCGGCCTTCCCGGACAGCAGCCAGTGGCACGGGTGTCGATCACAGTTGCGGGGGCAGCTCCGGTTTTGAGGTCATCGACCCGGTACCGGATTCCCTTTCAATCCCCGGAAGGGGAACCATCAACGGGTCAAAGTTTAGCCTTGTCGCAATGCCGGCGTCAAGCCGAAATCACTAGATGTAGTTGATCATCCATGCGCTGTACCGATATGTAGTGCTATACGCGCACTCCCTCTCAAGAGAGGCAGACGAATCACGTGAGGCGTATCCGGACAAATCATTCGTGTCTCACGATGCATAATTTCTTTATTGCGAACGGTTCTCATTCGCGCTACCATGGCACATAGGGTTGAAGTGCAGGCGCTTCAACCGCCCATGACCCAGGAGCCCGATGATGGAATTCGATGTCGAGGAGCGCCAGACCCCCTGCCCGCTGGGGCTCATCGCAGCCACGGTTGCGCTGATGACACGGTACGCCGACCCCGCCCCCGGACAGACCGCCTCAGGTCCGTGCGACGTACATCCGCTCCTGGCGAAGAAGATCGCGTCCAACCTCCTGTTCCTGCAGCACCACCCCGAACTCCCGGCGAAATTCGGGCAGGTCATGGCGCAGGCCCGTACGCAGTGGTGCGGCATGGTCGAGCGCGGTGCGGGCAACGCACCGCTACCGATGGCACACGCCTGCCCGTCGATGCGCCACTGAGCGCGCGCGCTGCTCGATTGGAACCTTACCGAGCGCGCCATCCAACCCGATACGAGGAGTGTTCGTCATGCAAGCCGATATGCAAGCCACGCAACAGGATCTGATGAGCGCAGTGATCGGCCATCTGGGCCGACTGGCACAAACTGGGTGCCCTCGCGCGAGCCATCGCGCCCGCCTGCTGATCGACCATATCGGCGAAGGCGACACCGACCAGGACGGGACATCGGACATGCTGCGCCAGCTGCTCGAACATCTCGAACCGTGCCCTCGTCTTTGACGTACACGCCTGCGGGACCGGATGGAGGCTTGACCATGAACGAACAGGCATTCGACCAACTCGCCGGCGAGCACCGCGTGCTCATCGCGGCCCACGGCAGGGCTCAGGCGCGCTGCAGCGACCTCCTCACCCGCCAGGCCGGCGAGATCCAGGCGCAGCAGGCCGAAATCATGCGCCTGCGGGCGGAAGTGATCCGCCGCGACACGCAGATCGCGCTGCTTCGTGACGAACGTGCCGAGCTCGAGCGGACCCTTCCCGGCCTGCCGACCCGCCTCACGCTCGCAAAGAAGGTCCGCGTGTTGATGGAACGCATCCAGGACCTGATGCGCGAGCGGCATGCATGCCGGGCTCGACCCGAGGAGGATCGGCCGCTCCGTCTCGAGCAGGCCACGATGCTGAGCCGCCTCGACGACCGGTCGGTCCTATGCCTCGGCCGGGACGCATCCGCGGCACGCTTCGTGATGCGGCTGGTCGAGATGGCCGGCGGACGTTTCACCCATGATCCAGCCGACGACGCGGAAGACCTCGCACGCATCGAGCACAGCATGCGCGCGGCCGACCTGGTGATCTGCCAGGCCGGCTGCATCAGCCAGAACGCTTACTGGCGCGTGCGCGACCATTGCCGGCGCACCGGCAAGCCCTGCCTTCTCGTGGAGCGCCCGAGGGCGATGCCTGAGGTTCAGCGCTGACCCCGACAGACTTTCCGATTTTTCCCACTCAACAACCAGGAGACCACGATGACAGTCGAAACCAAGCCCACTCCCCTGATGCGCGACCGCCTGTTTCGAACGGGCCTGTGGTCGACAGTCCTGGCCTTCGTGGCCTGCCTTGCCACCCATGTCGTCACCTTGTTCGGCATCGTCGGCGCGGTGGCCTGGCTATCCACCGTCGAACATGCGCTGATCGTCGGCGTGGTGGGTTTCGCGGCCTTGACCGTATATGCGGCCGTTCGTCATCGGCGTTGCGCTCGGGGTGCGGGGTGCGCGCACGAACCGGGTTCGGAGCGTGCATAGATTGGCGCTGAGCACAGCCGTCCAAGTCTCTCTGAATGTGCTGAACGACCGAGGCGGATCAAACCGGGGAAGTCCCGTTTCTCATTTCCTGTCGCAGTTCTGAACCACATGCGTTGCACTACCCGCCTCATGAACTCCTGGGGCGCCACGCAATGCAACACCGTCCTTTCGTTGCCTCCATACGACTGCCTCTGCTCGCATCTCTCGCCGCCGCGACGATCCTTGACGCAGGCATCGCGGCCGCGGAAACCTGGGTCATCACCGACCAGTCGCATCCAACCGTCGGAGATGCGGACCGGCATGTCCTGCTCGACGGCGCCACGCAGCTCGAAGCGGAACTGGCGGCCGGCTTGCCGCCCGATGCCGACAAGGCTGCGGCCATGGTCCAGCAGCGCCTGACGCAGGGCGGTACCGACCTGCAGCGCCGGAACGCTGCGGTCTACCAGGGCGTCACCGACGCCTGGAGCCTGGGCATCATCAAGGTCCCCGCCGTCGTGGTGGATCGCCGTTACGTGGTCTACGGCGAGGCCAACGTAGCGCGCGCCGTCGCCCGCGTCGAACAGCACAGGCGGGAGCAGCCATGAAGCACCGGCTGCGCACTCCCTCCCGGAGCCTGCGCCTCGCCATCGCCGCGGTGCTGCTGGGCAGTTCCGCGTCGTCCTTCGCCCTCAACACCGGGACCATCGTCGCCTCCACCCTGTCCCCGGACTGCCTCGAGTACCGCGTCACCGGCATCTGCTACTGGCTCTACTGCACCTTGACCGGGTGCACGGTACGGACCTCGGTCAAGGTGCGCCACTACGTCCCGGATGCCGTCGTCTCGAGCTACTCCAACACCGGCGAAAACCCCTGGATCGAAGTGCGCGCGATGAGCCTGCCCAACCCGACCGCCCGGGCCGGCGGCGACGGCACCACCAACGAGGATCACGAGAACAACCTGGCGAAGTTCAAGAACGCGGACGTGATCGGGCATCCGGGCGGATCGGTGTTCAGCCAGTTCGCCAGCGCATCCGGCTACACCTGCGCGGGGGCCGGCACGGCCTTCATGCCCTACCTGCTGAGCACGCTCGACACGCTGGCCTGGCGCTACAACGTCCCCGAATCGCTGTACCCGGAGGCGCTGATTCCCGGCCTGCGCGAGATCGGCACGCGCACCGCGCTGAACCTGTGGGGCAACGTCTATCCGCGCGGCGGCTTCCTGCACCAGGTGGACGACTACAAGAGCGGCGCCGTGGTGGCGCAGCGCGCGGGCGACATCGTGACCCGTCGCGGCCAGATCCATGTCTATCAGCCGCTGCTCGCCAGTGCGCGCGACGGCTACTGGCCTGCCGGCGCGCTGATGGAAACCGATGCCTCGACGGGCAAGTGGCAGGAGCTGACGCCGACCCTCTCGAACACCTGTGCGGTGTTCCCGCACGGAAACACGCGCGTGCAGGCCCGGCAAGGCGACTACGCCTGGGCGCTGTGGCGGCCCTATAGCTGCTGCCGGCGCCGGGGGCAGGTCTTCCTCGGCAGTGTGGATTTCATGTGAGGCGTGTCCGATGAAAGCACTCCTATCCCGCCTCGCCCAGCAGGCCAGGCCCCACATCCTGGCCATCGCGCTCGTCTGCGCAGCAACGATCGCGGCGGCTGGCGTCGCCTGGGCGCAGACCCGCAGCGGCGTGCAGCACCAGGGCAGCGTCATCGGCGACGACGTGCTCTACAGCATCGGCGGTGGCCGTGCGGTGTCGATGGGCGGTGCGGCTAACATGCACTCAATCGGCGTCGGCGTGGGCTGGAACAGCAATCTGATCTGCGGCGACATGAGCATCACAACCACGCTGCAGAACCAGTTGAACGGCATCACCAACGGCTTCCAGGCCATCATGTCCTCGGTGATCCAGAACGCCACGGCCGCCGTGGCCTCGCTGCCGGCGCTGATCATCCAGCGCGCCGATCCGGGCCTTTACAACCTGCTGACCAACGGCGTGCTGCAGGCACGGCTCGATTTCGACCGCAGCAAGCTGACCTGCCGCGCGATCGCCAACCGCATGGCCGACATGGCAGGCGGTCAGCTCGGCTGGGACCAGCTCGCCGAAGGCATGGCGCTGAAGCAGTCCGTCGCCAGCACCGACGCCGTGTCGGCGATCGACGAGGCCGAGGCGAACCGCGGCAACAACGGCGTGCCCTGGGTGGGCGGCGACAATGCCGGCGGCGCCGGCCAGCCCCCGGTGCGCGTGGTCGGCGACGTCACCCGCGCCGGCTACAACCTGATCAACGGCCGCAGCATCACCGACACCAGTTCTATCCCGCAAGCCAGTTGCAACGGCAACCTGGCCTGCCAGGCTTGGAACTCGCCCGACGACGCCGCGACCTGGGCGGTACGCGTACTGGGCGAACAGGAGCAGCGCACCTGCGACGCCTGCACCAAGACCGTCACCACGCCGGGCGTGGGCCTGACCCCGCTGATCCAGGAGGCGTACGAGGACAAGCTGCAGGCCCTGCAGGAGCTGGTGGCCGGCAGCCGCCCCACCAGCTTCGACAACCTGCAGGCCGCCGGCAGCGTCTCGCTGCCGGTCACGCGCGGCGTGATCGAGGCGCTGCGCGACGAGCCCGACCAGGACCTCCTGGCGCGACGCCTGGCCTCGGAGGTGGCGCTGGCGAGCGTGCTGGAGAAGGCCCTGCTGCTGCAGCGCACGCTGCTCACCGGCTGCAAGGAGCCCAACGTGGCCGCCAACGAGTTGGCCCAGAAGGCGGTCAGCCACGAGAGCGACATCCTCGACCGCGAGATCCACAACCTCAAGACGGAGCTGGAGCTGCGGCGCGAGCTGGCGAACAACTCGCCGATGGCGATCATCCAGCGCCACGGCACGCGCGCGGCCGGTTCGCGTGGTGTCTACGAGGGTGATCCGGTGCGCAACCGGCTCGACGAGCTGAATCGACCGCCGTCCGGTGGGAGCAACCCGTGAGTGCCGGCTGGTGGCGCCTGGGCTGGCTCTTTAACCGGCGCGTCGGCCTGGCACTGCTGTGGGCGGTGCTGCTGCTGATTGCGGCCGTTGCCGTCAATGTGGTCGGCATCACGATCGCCGGCGGCATCGAGGGCTGGCAGCGCTGGATGGACGCCCACGCCGGCGTCTTCCTGGCCTGGCGGCTGCTGCTGTACGGCGTGACCGTGTGGGGCTGGCTGTGGATGCGCCGGCGCCTGCGCGCGCGGGAGCCGGACGGGGCCGCCGGACAGCGACTGCTGCGCGTCGAAATGGCGGCCATCGTCGCCGTGCTCGCACTGGAAGCAAGCCTGCCGATGCAGGCGGCGTGATGCGGGGTTCGCGATGACGCTCCTTACGACCGATTACCTCGAGTACTACCTGACGCTGGTCTCGTGGATCGTCCACAACGGCATCTGGGCGGTGCTGGTCGCCAGCGGCGTGTTTGCCATCCCGTTCCTCGCCATCGTGATCCAGGAGTGGCTGAGGGCCCGCGCGGAAGGCGCGGACGAAGGCAACAAGGGCGTCCTGTCCTCTGCCCGCATCGAGAACCGCGTGTTCGTCGCCATCGCGGTCACCATGTTCGCCGGCATTCCGTTCATCGACGTCGATTTCAACACGATCCGCTACGACCGCTCGCGCTCGGCGCAGTGCCAGGTGAATGTGCCGGAGCCGACCGACACGGGCTGGTCTCAGTCCTTCAGCACGATCAACAACCAGTCGGCCAAGGTACCGGTGTGGTGGTTCGCGATGCACGCGCTCTCGCGCGCGATCACCGGCGCCTCGGTGGCGGCGATCCCGTGCGGCACGGACCTGCGGCAGATCCGCATGGACATCGACGCCACCCGCATCGACGACCCGGTGCTGGCCCAGGAGGTGAGTGATTTCACCCGCGATTGCTACGGGCCGGC
This sequence comes from Thauera sp., assembly GCA_040275625.1. Lineage (GTDB taxonomy): Bacteria > Pseudomonadota > Gammaproteobacteria > Burkholderiales > Rhodocyclaceae > Thauera. The sequence goes on from JBEOKH010000034.1 coordinate 12,637, forward strand.
GCGTGCCAGGCTGTTCATGACCCGGCCCAACCTGAGCGAGGAGCAGATGCACGACGTGACCTGGATCGGCTCGAACTACTTCGTCGGCACCCCGGGCTTCTACGACAGCTACCGCTCCAGGACGCCGCGCGATGCCTGGCCCTACGACAGCGCCCGCGATGCCGGGCTGGCCGAGGTGCCCAGCGGAGGCGGCTATCCGACTTGCGAGCAGTGGTGGTCCGATGGCGGCCACGGCCTGCGGGCGCAGCTGCTCGCCCAGGTCGATCCGGGCCTGCTGACCCGGCTGGCCGGCTGGGCGGGCTTCCTGAGCCAGACCGAGGTGAACGACTCGGTGATCCGCGCGATCGCCTCGCCGCGCCAGCAAAAGCTCAACCGTGGCGCGATCTATTCGGACTACGGCGGGCAGGTCGACATGACCCTGTCCAACGTCGTCACGCGCGCCGCCGGCGACGTCGGCCTGACCGTCGGGTCCCTGGGCTACTTCCCGGCGATGGACGTGGTGCGCCAGGCCCTGCCCATGGTGCTGGCCCTGCTCAAGATGGCGCTGGTGATCTGCATCCCGCTGGTGCTGCTGATCGGCACCTACGACCTCAAGACCGTGGTCACCGTGAGCGTGGTGCAGTTTGCGCTGTTCTTCGTGGATTTCTGGTTCCATCTCGCGCGCTGGATCGACTCGACGACCCTCGACGCGCTCTACGGCTCGGGCTTCGGCTGGAACCGGCCGCACGCCAACTTCAACCCGCTGATCGGGCTCAACAACGCCTTTGGGGACATGCTGCTCAACTTCGTGATGGCGGCGATGTTCATTGTGCTGCCGGGGTTCTGGGTGGCGGCACTTGCCTGGGCTGGCGTGCGCGCAGGCAACGTTGCTCAGATGATGGCTACCTCGACGGACGGAGCGAAGTCCGCAGGAGGCAAGGCGGTCAACAAGGTAGTCTAGTCGTCGTCATCCGGAAGGCCAGGGTCTACGCGCGTTTCGCCGCGATACAGGCCGTATCCGGACCAACCCATGCGCCATTCCGCCTTTTCATCGTCCTCTTCGGGTAGTGCGTCGCCGGCAACCCAGGCGGCTGCCAATGCAAACAACAGCAGCAGCGCCAGCCAAAACGCGGCGTACAGCAGTGCTCCAAGCACGGCCAGCTTGACGATCCACAGCAGGGCCGTGGCGCCGGTCGCAGGCACCCCTTGTGCGGCCAACCGACCGGCAACTTGCCGTTCGCGACGTATGGAGCCACGCCACAACCCGCCCAGCCAGCGGCCGAGGCGCTCTGCATTACCTGGACGGGTTTTCGTGGTCATGGGCCTCACCTGCTACATGCGTGATCCAGTTATTCCGTTTTGCTCCAATCCTGCTGGCTGGCTGCCATCAACGCGTTCCAATCGTCGGGCGGATTGCCCCGCCCCAGCATCTTCTCGAAGACCGCATACGGATCGGACTTGCTGCCCGCCGACCGCAGGGTCTGCTCGTCGTTGACCCAGGCGTAGACGATCACCTTCGCCTTGGAGTCATAGCGGAAGAACAGGCGGAACCGCCGTCCGATCTTCGCGCGTCGCCAATGCCGGTACGCGGGTCCCAAGGTGTTGCCCTGACGGAACTCGTCGCGTGCCGGATCGCTCGGCACGCCGTCCATGATCAACTGGCTCAGCGCGCGGAACAACTTGACGTTGGCGTTGCCTGCGAACCCGTGCGGATCATTCCGCTCCGCCCGCTGCGCCGCCGCGTGCAGTTTGCGCATCTGCTCGACCACACCCTCGTGGAACAGCAGCGTCCAGCCGTGGCGCTCCATCAGAGCGCCACTTCCCCGTCGATCTCTTCATCAAGGTTCACGGCGTGGCCGGCATTCGCCAACATCGCGCGGGCGAGATCGTCCGGCAAGGACTGCAGGTGCCTTCCTGCGCGGATGTCGGCTTCCAGCAGCCCCAGGAATGCACCGATCGCCGGGTCGTCGTGTTCGGACTCGGCGCGTGTGACGACGACTTCGCCGCCGCGCAACTCGAATGCCACCTTGCCGCCGGTATCGACACCCAGCGCCTGCCGGATCGACTTGGGGAGGGTGATCTGCCCCTTGGACGTGAGTGTGGCGAGTTCGTGGATGCTGGACATGGCCAGGCTCCTGTTCTCTGTAGCGACGCCCTCAATGTAAGGAATATTCCTTACCATGTCAATCGGCGAACGTCCGGGCACATCCTGTTTCAGTACGTCGAGCATGATGGCGGGCCTGCAGGGAGAAAGGCCTCATCGTAGGCGCGGCACAGCCAGCCTTCCGCGATCAATCCGGAAACGGCCAACACCGCATTGGCTGTAGTTGGACGAGCGCGGCTGCCCTATACCCAAACGGCTCCGGCAAGGGGAAAAGAACTGGGAAGGGGCAATGGAAGGGGGCCAAGGGGAAAGGCCCTACCCGAAAAGGCCAAAAAGCCCTCCTCCCCGCCACGACCACAGGGATCGCCACCATGCTCACGCTGTTCCAGCGCAAGAAGGCGCCGCCATCGGGTGGCACATCGCGATCTGGCCTTGCCGATGCTTCCAAAGGGCTGAAGCGGCCGCAGTCGGCGGCGGAACTGCTGGCCACGCCACGGCGCCAGAAACTGCTGGAGCACATCTGGCAGCGCACCTCGCTCTCCCGGCGGCAGTTCGCCACGCTCTACCTCGCACCGCTCGAGCGCTACGCCGAACTGGTCCAGCAGTTCCCCGCCTCGGAAGCGCATCACCACGCCTATCCGGGCGGCATGCTGGACCACGGCCTGGAGATCGTCGCCTACGCGCTCAAGCTGCGGCAGTCGCACCTGCTGCCTGCCGGCACGACGCCGGAGGCCCAGGCCGCCCAGGCGGAAGCCTGGACCGCCGGCACCGCCTACGCGGCGCTTCTGCACGACATCGGCAAGATTGCCGTGGACCTGCATGTGGAGTACGCAGACGGCACGACCTGGCACCCCTGGCACGGCCCGCTGCAGCGGCCGTACCGCTTCCGCTACCGCCAGGATCGCGAGTATCGGCTGCATGGCGCCGCGACCGGGCTGCTCTACGTCCGGGTGCTCGACCCGGGCATCTTCGATTGGCTCAGCCTCTATCCCGATCTGTGGTCCGCACTGCTGTTCGTACTGGCCGGCCAGTACGAACACGCCGGCACACTCGGCGAACTGGTCGCGCAGGCCGACCAGGCATCGGTCGCCCAGGAGCTCGGCGGCGACCCCGCGAAGGCGATGGCCGCCCCGAAGCATGCACTGCAGCGCAAGCTCCTCGATGGCCTGCGCTTCCTCCTGCGCGAGGAGTTCAAGCTGAACCAGCCCCAGGCGTCGGACGGCTGGCTTACTCAGGACGCCCTCTGGCTGGTGAGCAAGACGGTCTCCGACAAGCTGCGCGCCCACCTGCTGTCGCAGGGCATCGTCGGCATCCCGTCGAACAACACCGCGGTCTTCAACGTGCTGCAGGATCACGGCATCGTGCAGCCGACTTCGGACGGCAAGGCGATCTGGAGGGCCACCGTCACAAGCGACGCTGGGTGGTCGCACAGCTTCACGTTCCTCAAACTGTCGCCAGCGCTGATCTGGGATGCCGGCGAGCGGCCGGCGCCGTTTGCGGGGACGGTGCACATCGAACAAGGCGAGGCATCGTCCGAGGACGGCCCATCGCTCACGGCGCCGGCCACCGTGACCGCTGAGGCCGCCGCAGTCGATGTCGCTCCCGTGACCGTCACTCCTGACATCGTTCCGGCGGATCCGTTTTCCGGCCTGTTGGAAATGCTTGGTGAGCCGCCTGCATCGGCCGCGCCCCCCGCACCCGACACCTCGGCCGGTACCGAAACGCCCGCCCCACCACCGCCAGCAGCAGCGACCGAACCGGCCGACTTGCCGTCGACCGCCTCGGAAGTGATGACCCCATCCACGATCGAGCCCTCCGGCGAGCATTTCATCGCCTGGCTGCGGCACGGCATCCACACTCGCAAGCTCATCATCAACGATGCCAAGGCCCTGGTGCACACCGTGGCCGACACCGCCTACCTGGTCAGCCCCGGTGTATTCCAGCGCTACGCGCAGGAGCACACGAGGATCGCACCACTGGCAAAGCAGGAGAAGCTGTCCGACTGGCAGTGGGTGCAGAAGCAGTTCGAACGCCTGCGCCTGCACCAGAAACAGCCGAATGGGCTGAACATCTGGACCTGCGAGGTCACCGGGCCGCGCAAGTCGCGGCGGCTGCACGGTTACCTTCTCGTTGAGCCCGGCCGTCTATTCGACAGCATGCCCGTCAACAACCCCTTCCTGAAACTGCTGGACGGTGGAGCCCCGCTCTCAGCCGTGCAGCAACAGGAGCAAGATGCTCGACCGCCGACCGGGGAAGGCACTCGTCGCTCCTGACGAAACATCACCGTCTGACGCGCCCCAAACCCGAACATGGCATGCGCAGAAATAGGGGAAGTTCCGGCTCGGCAAGCTCCAAGTTGGCGTCACCGGTCGTCGCCTGCGACACACCGAGCCACGGAAAAGCAGTGCTGAAGCCCTTCAGAACTTGCTCGCCTGTCCGCTCAGCCCCCGCCGGCACGCTGTACGTGATGCCGTCCCCCTGAGCACGGACTGGCCCAGCAGCCACCAAGTGCGGCAATCCCTTCGAGTGACTGGGACAACAACCCCTGCTTGCCCTGGAGTACCGACATTTTCCAAAGCAGGTTTCACGTGTGGTCGCCGTGGGGTAGGAGCAGTCTGGCCTTCATCGACGGACAAGTGGGGTTGTGTCAATGGATCGGGCAAGCATCGTCAACTCCCCTCGCTCAGGTGTTGCTCCACCTCGTCGACAAACGGGGAAGAGCGACCGGCGGAATGGATCATATGGATCTCCGACTCGGCGCGCGTAAAGCCCACATAGAACAGCCGACGCGCCTCGGCCAACTGCTGTCGGCTGGCCCCGTTGCGCGGCAGTCGACCTGCATCCATTCCGAACATGAACACTACGGCGAACTCCCTGCCCTTGGCGCTGTGCAGCGTCGACAAGGTGAGTCGGTTCAGGTTGCCGCCATCGCCAGCCAGTTCGCCGAGCACCATGTCCGCGCAATCACCTGTCGGGGAGGTACGCTGGACAAAGGCCGCCAGAGTCTCCGTCTCATCCCGCATAGCTGCACATCCGACTGAGAACCGGGTAATCACATTTGTCTGCAGGTCCACGAGCCAGGGATGAAGGCGCCGTCCCGCATCCCGGACGTTCCACAAACCCGCAATGAGTCGGCGGTGAATGTCCGCTGCTTGATCGTCGCTGCGAATCGACTCGGCGAACAGGCGCCGCCCTTCGGTCACCAGACGAGAAAACCGCGGCTCACCAGTTCTCCAGCCACCGCAACACCACTGGGCGCACTGTTCCAGCCATTGCATGAGGCGGCTGGCGCGCGGATACAAGGCATTGACGTCGGTGCGCACCGCCGGGATGCTGCCCTCCCGCACCGCGTCGGCCACTGAATCCCCGATCCACGCCGCCGGGTAGAGGATAGCCACATCACCGAACCGCAGACCAGGGTGACGGGCCATGGCCTCCGTAATGAGCTTGGCGACCAGGTGCCTGGCCTGCTGCGCGTATGCCCCCGCCAAGGGGTGAACAAACACGGTGCCCAGCGGCGCGCCCTCGGCGGCTTCGTAGCCGCGCTCCTCACCCAAGGCCACACTCGAGGCGGCCACGATCCGGGTTCCGCTTCGGTAGTTCAGCCGCAACCGCACCGTCTCCACGTCGTCACGCTCCGACAGGCGTCGCAACAATTCCGGCTGCGCGCCGTTGAAGCCGTAGATCGATTGGTCGGCGTCACCAACTGCGAACAAACGCATGCCTGCGCGGAAGCACAGTCCCATGACCATGCGGTGCAGCGCCAATCCGAGATCCTGATACTCGTCGACGACAAGGACAGGGAACTTTGCCAGCAGTGCACGTTGCAGCCAAGGGTTTTCGCGCAGCGCACGCACAGCGAGCAAGGGCATGTCGTCGAAATCGATCAGGCCGCGCCGGCGCAGTTCCGTCTCATAGGCTTCAACCAACCGCGCCAGCTCTGGATCGGAGTCCCGCCACTCGGGACTGTCCCGATTCAGGATCGAACGCCGATAGTTGGCCAACGGGAACTCCCAGTCTTGTGGATTCCCGGCGTAGTCCGTGGTGTGTTGCACCGCGTCGGACAGGGCCGCCCGGCGCTCGGCGCGCGTCGCCACCCCGAAGTCTTCGGGCAACCCCAGCCGCGCCACCTTGGCGTACGGAAGGATGATCTGCGTAAGGGAGAACGAGTGCACGGTTCCGACGAACACCCGTCCGTCAGGCTCCACGCCCACGGCAGCAAGACGCCCCTCCAGTTCTCGCGCGCACTCGTTGTTGTAGGTGATGCAGGCCACGCCACGCGGCTCCGCCACATCTTCCGCAAGCAGGCGCGCCATCTTGGTCGTGAGTGTCTTGGTCTTGCCGCTGCCCGGCCCCGCCAGCACGACACAGTGCCCGCGTGACTCGTATGCGGCCCACTGCCCTGCATTGACCCGGAGTTCCGCGGCTGCGCGCAGATAGGCGGCTCGGTTAGACACGCTCGGCCACGTAGGTGATGGCGTTGGCGATGTAGGAAGGTGGCGCCACATCCTCGATGCGGGACGCTAGGCGCTGCGCGAACCGCCCCTTGCCGACCGCCTCGACCAGCTTGAGATAGTTCTCGACATCAAGAGTTTTCGGGTCAGCTTCCCAGCCGTCAATCCAGGCGTTCCGTTCTTCGCTCCACGACGTCTCACGCAACGTCTCAATGATGGGCGCTGTGAAGCCTTCACCGTTGAACAAGTCCACCTCTAGCGTGTTCACGTTCGTGAATACGCCATAGGCTTCACAACGAGTGGCGAACTCGTCGTAGACCTCGACCGCCTTCAGCTCTTTGATGAGCTTATTGGGGGCCTTCCCAGTCCGCACCGTCTCCATCGTCTCAACCAGCCTCCAGGACCTGTTGAAGCCCAGAGGGCTCCCCTTCTCGCGAGGATCCCAATCGGTCACGA
>JBEOKH010000035.1:0-2960 GCA_040275625.1 Thauera sp.
TCCACCACGCGCGCACGCTCGATGCGCGGCGCCGGCCCGCCGGGCAGCTCGAGCCACTGGCGGAAGAAGCCCTCCAGCGGGCGCCCTGCCGCCTCCTCGAACGCGGCGCGCAGATCATCCCAGCCAGCGCTGCGGAAGCGCTGCTGCGCCCAGAACAGGCGGATGCCGCGCGCAAACGCGTCCTCGCCGATCTCGTCCTGCAGCATCACGAACACCATCGCTGCCTTGCCATAGCCCACCGCGGCCGCCGCGCCGTGGGTGCGCGCGCGGAAGGCGGCGAGCGGCGCATGCGACCCCGCCGGCAGCGCGGCAAAGTCGCGCAGCCAGCCCAGCCGCATCTCGCGCGCAGCCGCGGCAGACTCAGCGGCCTTGAATGCGTAGTCGGCCATGAAGGTGGTCAGGCCCTCCGACCAGTTACCCCGCTCATAGTCCACCAGCACGCCGTTGCCCCACCAGTTATGCAGCACCTCGTGGCCGAGTGAGGTGGCGCGAATGAAGGGCAGGCGCAGCACCTGCTCGCCGATGTAGGTCAACGTCGGCATGCCGAAACCGGTCGGCAGCGGGCTCGCGACCACCGAGAACTCGGTGAAGGGATAGGCGCCGATCTGCGCCGCATAGCGTTCGATGTAGCGCCGGCTGTCGTCCAGATAGGCGTCGGCGAGGCCGGGCTCGGCATCGAGCGCCGCCGGGAAATAGGTGCGCAGGCGCAGCGGACGAGCGTCGGCCTGGGTGGCGAGGCGTTCGCGCACCACCCACGGCCCGGCCATGAGGTCGATGCCGTCGGCGAGGCCGTCGAAGACGAAGCGGGCGCGGTAGTCGGTACCGACCGCCGCAGGGCCTTGTTCGTGCTCCAGCCGTCCGGCGACCAGCGCGGGCTGGCCGCCTTTCACCACCACATCGACCGTGTAGGCGAACAGCGCTGCAGGGCGTGGATACCAGCCGCTGCCAGCGGCGAGGAAACTGCCCTCGGCCGAGGCCATCGGCGGCATCGCCTGCAGCACCTCGCGATGATCACGCGCCAGTTCGAGCGTCGGCAGGCGGCCACCGTAGCGCAGGCGCAGTTCGACGCCCGCCGGCGCGTCCACCCGCCACCTCTTCATCGCGCCGCGCCCGCCCGCGGCGCGCACCGCCAGCGCCTTGCCGTCCGCGCTTGCAGCAGCCGGCTGCAGTGACTCGTGCAGCACGAAGTGAAAATCCGCGTTCGGCGTGCGCAGCCCGGCGTCCACCTGCAGGCGACCATTCGTGGGGTCGAGTTCGACCGTGAGCCGCAGCACCGGGATCTGGGCGAAGGCAAGCGGCGCCGGCAACAGCACCGCCAGCAACACAAGCAGGCGCCCGCCCAGCACCCGCAGCGCCGCGGCGACGCCGTGCGCGCCGCCCATCTCAGCGCGCCTCGCGCGGGAAGCGCACGATCATCTCCACCGCCTTGCCATCGCGCCGCACCTGCAGCGGCAGCCAGGTTCCTTCCGGCTGGCGGCGCACCACGGCGATCAATTGCATCGAGCGCTTCACCGGCACTCCCGCGGCCTCGATGACGACGTCGCCAGGGCGCAGGCCGCTGCGCTCGGCGAGGCTGCCGGCGCTCACCTCACCGATACGGATGCCGCCCTCGGTCTCTTCAAGGGCCACCCCCAGGCGCGGCGGCGGCGCTGGTGGCTGGCGCAACGCGGGCACGGCAAACACCGCATCGGCCAGCCCGTCCGCGAGCTCGGCGCACGGCGTGGCGGCGTCGACCGGCATCAACTGGCCGATGCTCGGCTCGCCGAGCGCCCGCAACTGGTGCGCCACGCCGTGGCCGAAGCGAACGTGTCCGCTGCCCATGATGCCGACCGCGAACGGCAGGCTGCCGTCGGCCGCGGCGTGGCGCGCACGCCCGGCCAGCAAGGCCTCGGCCATCGCGCGATCCCAGGCGAGCTGCGAGTCGACAAAGTTGCGGAAGCTCGCGTCGCGCACCGGCGGTGCCCCCTTGCCGCGCGCGCGCATCAAGGCGTGCTGGCGGTGGATTTCGAACAGGAAGTCCTCGTAGGCCGGCATGGCAGCAGCGGGACGACCGACCCCTTCGCGCTCGCCTTCCGGCACGCCATCCCAGCCCTTGTCGGCGATGCGCCGCGTCAACCCGGCGTCGATGTTGAGGGCGACCATGGGGATGCGGTTCATGCGCGCGAAGTGGAACAGCGGCAGGTAGAGCTCGGCTGGCATGCTCCACACCTTGCCCCATTCCGCCTGCTGCAGGAATTCCCCTTCGGTGAGTTCGCCGGCCACCCAGCGATCGAGCACCGGCTGCGCGTTGCGCGGGAACATCTCGAAGCCAATCACCAGGTTCGGACGCTGCGCGTGCAGCACGGCGAGCGTCTGCAGTTGCCAGCGATGGTGGTCCATGTCGTCGTGCTGTTCGCCGAGCAGCACCACGGCACGCCCGGCCATCGCGGTCAGCAACGCGCCCGCGTCCACCGCCTGCGGCACAGCAGCGTCCGCACGCGCCCAACTGGCCGGTGCCACACAGGCCGCTGCCGCCGTTGTCACCCCGGGCTGCAGCGCATTCGCCACGGCAGGCAAGCAAAACAACAATCCGCCGCCGAACACAAAGGCTCGACGCAGGCTGGACAGGGACCGTCGGGGTGAAAACAGCGGGAAAAAAAGCATGATCATGTGCTCAAGGAACCAGACAAGCGGTAGAGCGCGACCGCGCACGGGAGTTCCGGCGCAAGCCGATGCGGTTCGGAAAGCGGTCGGTCAGAAAGCAGTGTTCATGCACGGAAAAACAAGAAACGGCGATTGAGGACAATAAAATAAAAAATAGAGAAAGGTTATTGGTATTGATAAGGAGACCATTAATTCAAATAAGGAACATTCGCTGACTCGATCTATCAGTAGATCCATCTTGATAGCTAAATTTTCCTATCCGCTGATTGCCCAGGTTAAGCCCAGGGCAGATAATTAGCTTATCGAGATGCCATTTT
>JBEOKH010000036.1:0-1814 GCA_040275625.1 Thauera sp.
AAACGCAGCCCGAAACGCAGCCCGAAACGCAGCCCGAAACGCAGCCCGAAACGCATTGTAGGAGCGGCGGAAGCCGCGAGCTGTTCAGGCGGTGCGTGACGGACGACGACGTCAGAAACCCGCGTTCAGGCGCCCGCCCCGTTGCCGCACGCGGCATGCGCTGTCTCATGCGCGAGCGGCCGCCGATTGGGCCGCGAAGCGTATCCGGGAGCAACTTCCCGTCCCGATCGCGCAACAGCGGCGCTACCATGGCGGTCTTTCCATTTCCCGAAGGCAGGCGCGCATGCCGGTCGAGTTGCTGTTCGCCTTGCTGCGCAATCCCGCATCGACCGGCGCGGTGCTGCCTTCGTCGCGCAGGCTGGCCAACGCGATGGCGAGTGCCGCAGTGGGCGCGGACGCGGTGGTCGAGCTCGGTGCTGGCACCGGCCCGGTTACCGAGGCGCTGTTGCGACGCCTGCCCGGGGTGCCCCTGATCGCGGTCGAGTTGCAGGCGCCGCTGGCGCGCCGCCTGCAGGCGCGCTTCCCGGCGGTGGACGTGCGCCAGGCCTCGGCGAAGCAGGTGGTCGACAGCCTGATCGATCGGCCCGGTCGGCTGGTGCTGGTCTCCAGCCTGCCCTTCCGTTCCCTGCCCAGGGCGGTTGGCGCGGAGACGGTGGACAGCATCTGCCGCTTCCTCGCTCATGACCGCGAACGCAAGCTGGTCCAGTTCACCTACCAGCCGCGGGCGCCGTTCGTGGCGCCGCGCGAATTTCGCTGGCACCGCCGTACGGTGGTGTGGCGCAACACGCCACCGGCCGGCATCTGGGAGCTGCAGGTCGAGCGCTGAGCTCGCCGCCCTCGTGCTTGCGCGGCTTCGTACACGAAGGAGTAATGCACGTCGCCCGAGAGCACGACGAAGTTTCGGGGCGTCTTGCGGTGGCGAAAGATGTTGAGCATCGCCTGCGCAGAGCCGGGGTGAGCCATCCAGTTCTCGGCGTCGACCATCAGCGGGTGGCCGAACCAGGTAAATATGCGCTGGATGCTCTCGATGAGCTTGACGCCGAAGATCGGCGCCGGCGACACCCGCAGCACCGCGGGCAGGCCGCGCAGGGTCTGCTGCAGGTCGGTGAGCGACTCCCAGTCCATCAGCGCCGACGGGCGGCGCGCGGCGCGCTCCGAACGCCAGCGCCAGGTGCGGGTGTCGATCACCACCAGCGGCGGCGTGCTCGGCCAGGTGTAGTGCCATTCCTCGACGCGCAGCAGGGTGTCGCTACCGTCGTGATGCGGTTTGCGGCACGAGCCATGGAGCAGCGCCGCCACGCGCGGCGCGAACACGAAGCCGGGCGTTTCGCGCCCCGGGTAGCACAGGTCCGGCGCCCACGCGCGCCAGTCCTGCCAGGGCGCGGACTCGTCGTTCGCCGGCGCGAGCGCGAGGTCATAGCCTATCCAGCGCGCGACGGGAGCCGTCGTTCATGCCGGCTTTATATCAAGCCCGCCGGAAGCTCGTCACCGTGGGGCGAGTATCCGCGGCGCCCGCGCGTCGGCTTGCCGCGCCGTGGTCAGCGGCTGGGCATTGAGCCTGGTCCGCCGCCTGTTCCAGTCGGGCATGTGGCGCGTCAGCGCGTCGATGAAGGCGGGGCTGTGCGAGGGCTCGATCAGGTGCAGCAGTTCGTGCACGACGACGTACTCGATGCACTCGACCGGCACCCTTACGAGCGCGAGGTTGAACCACAGGCGCGGCGCGCGCGGATTGCAGCTTCCCCATTTCGTCTTCATCCAGCGCACGCGCCATGGCGGCGGGGCGACGCCGATCGCGGCCGCCCAGTGCGCGATCA
>JBEOKH010000037.1:0-1708 GCA_040275625.1 Thauera sp.
CCGACCTCCTCCCAAGCTCGAAGTAGGCAAGAACGCCGCTCGGTTACCGCTTACATAGCCGCGATAGATGACTCTGGGGCGTGATGCTTGCTCGGTCCATCCAGACCTTCATGTGGTTCGTCACGTGGGTGTATCCGTTCGCAGGCGAAGAGTGGAGTGGACGCCCCATATTGAGCGACACCACCTCGCTCGCCTGCATTCCGCTCGCCTCGGCGAGCGACAGCGCAGTCTGAAGCTTGAAATTGGTGCTGGCGGCGATCAGAGGAGCGAGTTCGTCGCCGCTGAGCACCGCCGGCAAGTCGGAAGCCGTGACGACGACTGCGAAGATCCGGCTGCACGCTCTTGCCCACCGAACCTCCGCATGCACCGCTCTTGTGCACTGCACACCAAGCTGGTGCATGACCGCCCTCAAGGCGGACCCTCAACCTACTGATTTAGAACGATTCAAAACGTGGCACGACGCTTGCTCAGGATTCACCAGCACAGCGTCCGACCCGCCAGCGCCGGCAGGTCGATTTGGCAACGGAGTCATGCGCTGGAGCGCCCCGCACCCGCGGTGTGCACGATGCACGACGCACGACTCTGGAGCCCGACATGGACAAGAAATCCTTCCTGCAGGCCGGCCATACGCCGACGCTGATCGCCGCCTTCCTGTATTTCGACCTCGCCTTCATGGTGTGGGTGATCCTCGGCCCGCTGGCGGTCGGCATCGCCGCCGACCTCGGGCTGTCGCATGCGCAGAAGGGCCTGATCGTGGCCACGCCGGTGCTGGCGGGGGCGATCCTGCGCATGGTGATGGGGGTGGTGGTCGATCGGCTGTCGCCGAAGAAGGCGGCGATCATCGGCCAGGTGATCGTGATCGCCGCCCTGGCCTACGCGTGGCTGGCCGGCGTGCATTCGTTCGGCGAGGTGCTGGTGCTGGGGGTCTTCCTCGGCGTCGCGGGCGCGTCCTTCGCGGCGGCGCTGCCGCTGGCCTCGCGCTGGTATCCGCCCGAGCACCAGGGCACGGCGATGGGGATCGCCGGGGCCGGCAACTCGGGCACCGCGGTCGCGGCGCTGTTCGCGCCCGGGCTGGCGATCGCCTTCGGCTGGCACAACGTGTTCGGCCTGGCGCTGATCCCGCTCGTGATCGTGCTCTTCGCCTTCTGCTTCATGGCCAAGGATGCGCCCGACGCGCCGCCGCCCAAGCGCTTCGCCGAATACCTCGCGGTGCTCAAGGACAAGGACGCGTGGTGGTTCATGTTCTTCTACGCGGTGACCTTCGGCGGCTTCGTTGGCCTCGCTTCCTCGCTGGTGATCTACTTCAATACCCAGTACGGGCTGGATCCGAAGATGGCCGGCTACTTCACCGCGGCCTGCGTGTTCGCCGGCTCGCTGGTGCGCCCGATCGGCGGCAACGTCGCCGACCGCATCGGCGGGGTGAAGTCGCTGACCGTGATGTACATCCTGGCGGCGATCTTCCTCGCCATCGTCAGCGTCGGCCTGCCCGAGGCGTGGATGGCGCTGGCCGTGTTCGTGGGTGCGATGCTGGCACTGGGCATGGGCAACGGCGCGGTGTTCCAGCTCGTGCCGCAGCGCTTCCGCCGCGAGATCGGGGTGATGACCGGCCTGGTCGGCATGGCGGGCGGCATCGGCGGCTTCTACCTGGCGTCCTCGCTCGGCTTTGCGCGCCAGCTCACGGGTAGCTACCAGGCGGGGTTCCTGATCT
>JBEOKH010000038.1:0-3829 GCA_040275625.1 Thauera sp.
CACGGCCCCGACCAGCGCGACACCGTGCGCAGCTATCGCGATGCCTGGCGCGAGCTCGGCGCCTCGGTGCCGCCCATCGAGGACGTGGTGGCGACCGCGCGCGCGCAGCAGCGTCCGCCGCCACAGCCGGTCGAACGGACCACCGTGCGCTATCACGACCCGAGCTCGAAGGCGTGCGCGGACGTACTGGACCAGGCAGTGCAGGTGAAGGGCTGGAAGGTGGAGCCGCTCTCGGTAAGGCTGAAGCCGACCCGCGGCGTGATCGAGGTCTGGATCGGGCCCGAAATTCCCGGCGCCGGGGCGCCCGCTCGGGGAACCGATCCCTGATCGAAAGGGGGTGAGTCGACCGCCGTCAGCCCCCGGCCCCCGGTCGAGGCCGCCTGCCCGAGGTCCTCGATCGCCGGGTGCAGCACACCCACACCGGCCAGCGCACGCACCACGATGGCAGCGCCGACCATGAATGCACACGACCACGCCCTGAGTGCGTGCGCGCTCGTCGGTCTTCGCCAGCACCTTGTCGACCGCCTTGTCGTCGAAGACGTCGCCCCGCGCGGTGAACTCGGCGAAAGCCATGTCATGGGAGCCGAACGCCTTGTCGACGCCGAAGCGGCGGCACGATCGCGACATGCCGCATCACCCCTCCGCCTGCGCACCAACGCTGCGCACGTGCCCCTTGCCTTCCCCCCTGACGCCGCCTATGAGTGAAGCGGAGACGGCGACACCTGTCGAAACCCCATCCGGCGAGCCTCACCACACTTTCAATGCAAGCGCGGCCAAGCCGGCAACGACCGACCCGAGGGGAAGCACATGCGCCAGGCGGTGGTGATTGTCCATGGGATCGGTGAGCAGCGCCCGATGAGCACCTTGCGCGCATTTGTGAAGGCGGTGATTCCCGAGCCGGCGGTCGAGGGCCGGGCGCGTTACCACAACAAGCCCGACCGCCTGTCCGAGACCTTCGAGCTGCGCCGGCTGCAGGGGCTGTCGTCGCGACGGGCGCCCACCACCGACTACTACGAGTTCTACTGGGCCTATCACAGCGAAGGCACACGCTTCGCGCACATCCTCACCTGGCTGCACACCCTGCTGCTGCGCACGCCGGGCCAGGTTCCCGAGCGGCTGTTGCCGACCTGGCTGCTGGCATGGTGCCTGATCGCCACCGCCGCGATCCTCTGGCTCGCCAACCCCAGCGCGGAAATGAGCATCCCGTCGATTCCCGGCATTCCGGAGCGCTGGACCCTGCCGCTCGCTACCCTCCTCCTCATCCCGCTCAGCCAGTATTTGGCGCTCCACTACATCGGCGACGCCGCCCGCTATCTCGACCCCGCCCCCGGCAACATCGCGCTGCGGCAGAAGATCCGCGCCGACGGCGTGCAGTTGCTGCGCAAGCTCCACGCCGAGGGCAAATACAACCGCATCGTGCTCGTCGGCCACAGCCTCGGCAGCGTGATCGCCTACGACATCCTCCGCCAGTACTGGGTCGACGTGCATCAGCAGCACCGCAGCCCCGCCACCCTGCGCCAGCCGGAGCTGAAGGCCTGCGAGCAGCTCGGCAAGGCCCTCGGCGCCGAGCCGTCGGCCGCCGACCTCACGGCCTACCGCAAGGCCCAGCGTGAGCTGTGGAAGGAGCAACGCGGCCTCGGCAACCCCTGGCTGGTGACCGATCTCGTCACCCTCGGCAGCCCGCTGGCTCACGCCCGCCTGTTGCTCGCCAAGGGCGAGAACGACCTGCGCGAACGGATGAAGGAGATGGAGCTGCCGACCTGCCCGCCCCAGCTCGACAACAACACCCACCACTACGACCTCAAGTACGCCGTCCAGGGCTCGCCACGCAGCATCCACGTCCTGACTCACAGCGCGCTCTTCGCATGCACCCGGTGGACGAACATCTACTTCCCCGGCGACCTGGTCGGCGGTCCGATGGCGCCGGTTTTCGGGGCGGGCATCGAGGACGTGCGCGTGGAGGGCGGCGGCCTGGTCGGTCGACTGCCGCTTTCGCATACGCGGTATTGGCACAAGGAGAATGGTGACGGACCGGCGGAGCGCGCGCTGATGGCGGCGCTGGATCTTCAGAGCCGGGACTGGCTGGTGTAGAGGCCGGTGACTGGGGCAAGCAGGGGGTCAATCAGCGCCGTGCCGTGCAGCGCCGACGAAAGCGCACTGTTCGCAGCGCGGTACGGCGCGCGCCGTTCGCACATGCGCCCGCGCGGTGGCCGGAACTGCCTCATGATCCGGTGCGCTGTGGCCGTACGCGGGTGACCGCCGTGCACGCGAAGGCGCGCTCGTGGGGTGCAAAGTCCCACTGCTCGATGAGGCAGTATCCGCCCGCCCCGGCCAAGGTCTGCGCCCGCTCATCGCGCGTAGCGGGCGCCTCGCCCCAGCGCAGGATGTTCACCGAATTGGGCGCCTCGGAGCGCGTGCGCGACGAGACCGCGGTTCCTGCCTGGAGGACCCATAGTCGCCGCGCCAGACCGGGCGGCGCCAGCGTGTAGGGCAGATGAATGTGCCCGCCCAGCACGAAGTCCGCCCCGGCGGCCGACCAGGCGCGCAGGGCGGCCTGGTGGCCGCGCAACAGGTTGGCACGGTCCCCGGCCTGGGTGACGGCCGCGGGCTGGTGCACCACCACCACGCGCAACTGCTGTGCGCTGGCCCCCGCCAGCAGGTTTGCCACACGATCGATCTGCTCCGCGGACACCTCCCCGTTCTTTTGACGCCATTTGCGCGTGGTGTTGACGCCAACGACGATCAGATCGTGCGACGCGTGCACGGGCTCGAGATCCGCTCCGAACGCCTTGGCGTAGCGCGCATAGGGCCGGGTGAAGCGCGCCCAGAGGTCGAACAGCGCAATGTCGTGGTTGCCCGGCACCGCCAGAACCGCAGCCCCCAGTCGGTCGACGAAGGCCTTCGCCGCGCGGAACTGCGCGGGCCGCGCGCGCTGCGTGATGTCGCCCGCCAGCACCACCAGATCCGGCCGCTGCTGCGCCGCCAGGGTAATCAGGGCCTCGACCACCGCGGGCTGTTCGGTGCCGAAATGGGTGTCGGAGATATGCAGCAGGACACTCATGCCTGCGCCTCGGGCGCGCTTGCCGTACCCGCTGCGCCCGGCGCCTGGAGCAGGTACAGGGGCTTGTCCAGCACACGAATGTCGATGGGCGCGCGCATGCGCGCCACCTCGCCGTCGAACGCCACCGTAACCTCCCTGTGACCGGGTGCCAGCCTGGGCCTCACCGCCATGTGCCTGAACTCGAAGCTCTCCACACCGGCGGCTTCGCCCAGCCTGCCCATGGCCCCGTGCAGCATCAGCGCGAGCATCGACAGCGTGCCGATCGGCCGCAGCATCAGGGCGGCCATGGTGCCGTTGCCCGGCGTACCGACGAGGGTGTCTTCCGGCTCCGCACCGAACTGTTGCAACTGCAGCCGGTTGTTGCCCACGAAGAGGGTCAGGGTCTGCACGTCGCGAACCTCGGCACCCGTCTCGATGTGCAGGCGCAGCCGGCGCTGCGCGCGCAGCAGGGTCGCGCAGGCCGCGACGAACGCCACCCAGCGGCTGCGGCCGAAGCGGGCCTTGTAAGCCTCACGGTCCTGCAACAGCTCGGGATAGACGCCCAGGCTGGCGTTGACCAGGAAGACCCGGTCGTTGATGGCCCCGACCTGCACCGGCAGCGGGCACGCCTCCAGCAGTTGTCGGGCGGCGGCGTCCGGCTCGGTGGGAATGCCGTGCGTCCTGGCAAAGTAGTTGAAGGTCCCGTACGGGATCACACCCATTGCGCAACCGGCGGTGTGCGCGGCCTGGGCCACCGTGCTGAGGCTGCCATCGCCGCCGACGGCGACC
>JBEOKH010000039.1:0-3765 GCA_040275625.1 Thauera sp.
GCGCCGCAGCCCCAGCGGGTGATTCGGTCGGCTGAACATCATTGCTAATCAGGAATGAAAAAGCCCCGCCGAGGCAGGGCTTTTCGGTAACCGGTCCGGAATTACTTGGAGCCGATGACTTCCACTTCCACGCGACGATCGGGCTGCAGGCAGGCGATCTGGGCGCTGCGGCCGCCGACCTTGTCGCACTTGTTGCCCGTCACCGGCTGGGTCTCGCCCTTGCCTTCGGTGTAGACGCGGTTCGCATCGACGCCCTTCGAGACCAGATAGGTCTTGACGGCGGCAGCACGGCGCTCGGACAGGCGCTGGTTGTAGGTGTTGGAACCCAGGCGGTCGGTGTGGCCGACGGCGAGGATCACTTCAAGCTTGAGCGACTTGGCCTGGGCGGCCAGTTGGTCGAGCTTGGCCTTGCCTTCGGCCTTGAGCACGGCCTTGTCGAAGTCAAACAGCGCGTCGGCCGAAAGCTTGACCTTGTCTGCGGTGGGCTTCGGCGCAGCTGCAGCGGCGGTCTTCACGGTGCACTTGTCGGCGGGGACAATGTCCTTGTCGCAGGCGCAGCCGACCGGCAGGTCGCCGGCCATGGCGGTCGAGGCGGCGGCGGGGCTCCAGTAGCCAGTGCGCCAGCACAGGCCGGTACCGCTGCGGGCGACGACGTTGCGACCGTCGATCACGTAGGGGATTTCACCCTTGCCGGCGACGACGACGTCGTTGACTTGAGCGAAAGCGCTCGGGGCGGACAGGCCGATCGAGGCGATGGCGGCCAGCATGAGCATCTGCTTCTTGGTTTGTTTGATCATGGTTTCCTCTTTGAAGGGCGAGTCGCCGGAACTGCCACTAAACGAAATGAAGAGCAACAGATTTGCCGTCTTCGCGTCGGTTTGTACCACTATATCCAGTTCAATTACCGACCTTAGTTTGCCACATCGACACGAGGCGGAGCAATTCAGTGTCGTTAATATGCAACAGCGGGACGCCTTTGTCCACGCGGGTTTCACCGCCGATCCAGACGTGCGACACATTTTCGCGACCGCAAACGTAGACGAGATGCGACACCGGGTCGAAACAGGGCCGGCAGGTCAGGGAAGCAAAATCGATCGCGCAAAGGTCGGCGAATTTGCCGGTCTCGATTGAGCCGATCCGGTCGTCCATGCCGAGCGCACGGGCACCGTCGAGCGTGGCCATGCGCAGCGCCGCGTGAGCCGGCACGGCCGTCGCATCCAGGCTGCCGACTTTGGCGAGAAGTGCCGCGTGGCGCATCTCCTGGATCAGGTCGAGGCGGTTGTTGCTGGCCGCGCCGTCGCTGCCGAGACCGACCGGGATGCCCGCGGTGAGCAGGCGCGGGACCGGTGCGATGCCGCTGGCGAGCTTCATGTTCGAGGTCGGACAGTGGACGACGCTGCAGCCGTGGCGGGCAAGCAGTTCGATGTCGGTTTCGTCGAGGTGCACCGCGTGCACACCGATGAAGTTGCGCCCGAGCAGGCCGAGCCGTGCGAGGCGGGCGAGTGGCCTGCAGCCATGGGCGGCGAGGGCGTCAGCGATCTCCTGCGCGGTCTCATGGACGTGGATGTGGATCGGCAGCTCGAGCTCGTCGGCAATCGCACGCGCATGCGTGAAACTCGCGTCGGAAACCGTGTAGGGAGCGTGTGGGGCGATCGAGAAGCCGATCAGCGGATGGCCCTGCCAGCGGTCGCGCGCGGCGAGGCCTTTGCGCAGGTAGTCCCCGGCGTCGCTCGCATACGGAGTCGGAAACTCGAGCATCACCGCGCCGACCACTGCCCGCATGCCGATTTCGGCAAAGGCCTCGGCGGCCGCGTCGGGGTGGAAGTACATGTCGCTGCAGGTAGTGATGCCACCACGGATCATCTCGGCCGCGGCCAGCCGGGAGCCGTCACGCACGAAGGCGGCGTCGACGTGGCGGCTCTCTGCGGGCCAGATTGCTTCCTGCAGCCAGCGCATCAGCGGCAGGTCGTCGGCGATGCCGCGCAGCAGGCTCATCGCCGCATGGGTGTGTGCGTTCACCAGACCGGGGAGCAGCATGTGCTGCGGCAGCTCGACCGTGCGTGCGGCGGCAAAGCGCGTGCGGGCCTCGGCCTGCGGCAGCACGCCAACGATGCGCCCGGCGCGCACCGCCACGGCGTGATCGTCGAGGAGGGTATCGAAGGGCTGGACGGGCACGGTCCAGCGCGCATTGATCAGCAGGTCGACGGCGTCGTTCAAAGGGGGCTCCACGCGGGGTTCGAGGACAGCGGACCACCATTCAAGCATGCGTGGCCGGCGGCGGACAACGCCGCCGCGGCGAGGTTGGGGGAACCGGCTCGGTGACGGGGCTCACGCATGGGCGCGGTTCATGCAACAATCACGGCATCACGCCTGCCAGCCGCGCAGGAATCTCGCGCAGCGCTCTAAAGCATGAACCGGACTCCCGAACGCATCGGCAAATACAGGATCATCAAGGAGATTGGCCGTGGCGCCACCGCCGTGGTCTATCTTGCCGAAAGCCCCGACTATGCCGAGCCGGTGGCGCTCAAGCACGTGCGCTTCGACGACAAGGCACGTGACGAGGCGAAGTGGAACCGCCGCCTGATCAAGCTGCTCAAGGCCGAGCGCGTGGTTTCGGGCCGTCTCGATCACCCCAACATCATCCGCATTCACGACGCCTCGATCGAGCCCGAGCAGGCCTACGTGGTGATGGAGTATTTCGCCGGCGGATCGCTCGAGCGCTACTGCAGCTTCCAGAACCTGCTCCCCATTCATCGCACGATCGGGATCGTGTTCAAGTGCTGCATGGCGCTCGATCACGCCTACCGGCAAGGCATCGTGCACCGTGACATCAAGCCGGCGAACATCCTGGTCGACGACCAGGACAACGT
The DNA here is from genome assembly GCA_040275625.1 of Thauera sp. GTDB lineage: Bacteria > Pseudomonadota > Gammaproteobacteria > Burkholderiales > Rhodocyclaceae > Thauera. Next base: position 2,871 of record JBEOKH010000039.1, read on the forward strand.
GAAGATCACCGACTTCGGGCTGGCGCTCAACATCAACAAGAAGCTCGACACCGATTCGACCTTCATCATGGGCGTGGGCTCACCGGCCTACATGAGCCCGGAGCAGATCAAGGGCTACCCGCTCAACCAGAAGACCGACCTCTATTCGCTCGGTGTGCTGCTTTTCCACATGCTGGTCGGACGGCTGCCCTTTCGCGCCAACAATCCGGCGCAGCTTGTTTACAAGATCATCAATGCCGATCCGCCCTCGGTGTCGCAGCTCAACCCCGAGGTCCCTGAGCAGATGGACGCGGTGATCCGCAAGGCCCTCGAGAAGGACCTCTATTCCCGCTATCGCAACGGCGCGGAGTTCGCCAAGGACCTCGCCGCGGTGCGTTACCAGATCCTCGACGAGGGGCAGGTGCATCACGATGCCGAGCGCTTTGCGCGCCTGCGGCGGCTGGCCTTCTTCACCGAGTTCGAGGATGTGGACCTGTGGGAGGTGATGCGGATCTGTGCCTGGCGCAAGGTCGGCAGCGACCTGGGGCTGGTTCGCGAGGGCGACATCGACCAGCGTTTCGGCATCGTGATGGAGGGCAAGGTCGAGCTCTCGATCGAAGGGCGCAGGGTCATGGATGCCGGCCCTGGCGAGGTGTTTGGCGAGAGCGCCTGGCTCGACGCGCTCGAGCACCGGCAGCTGCTGAGCGTGGTGTCGCTCGATGAGCTGAGCTATCTCGAGGTCAATCCGGCGGCGCTGGCGCTTGCCAGCGAGGAGGTGCTCGAGCGCTTTCGCCGCCAGCTCGGAACGGTGGCAGTGCGGCGCTTCGCCGCGGTGTCGCGCCAGGGCGCGGCGCACGCGCCGGCCGCCGTGCGCGCCTTGCGCGCGGCGCCGATGAGCCACGCCCTGCAGATCGCC
>JBEOKH010000040.1:0-12932 GCA_040275625.1 Thauera sp.
ACAACCTGTTCATGCTGCGCGTGCGCGAGACCGCCACCGCCGAACTGCTGACGCGGCAACTGCCGAAGGTCGAGGTCTATACCACCACCCTGGTGAGCGGTGCCACCGACAACTCCGACATCCACGGCCCGACCGATTTCACCTCCAACGCGCAGGACCGCATCAGCACGTCGAGCGTGCCCCTGATCGAACCCGCGCACGTGGTCGGTCTGCCGAAGGGCCAGTGCTTCGCCCTCATCGAGGGCGGCAACCTGTGGAAGGTCCGCATGCCGCTGCCGGTACCCGATCCGGACGAGGTCATGCCCAGGGATCTCCAGCAACTCGCCGGCTACATGCGCCAGCACTACACCGAGGCCGGCGAGTGGTGGGATGGCCCGACGCTGCCCACCCTGCAGGATGACGACACCCTGCCCGAGGACCTGATCGGGGAGGAGCCGCCGGCAACATCCGACACGCAGGACGACGAGGCGCGGCCGTGAAGGAACCGGCGGCCACCACCCAGCAGCAACGGGCACACCAGCATGGGCTGATCATCGGTCTCATCACCCTGCCCTGGCGCCTGTTCGGCGTGCTGGTCGCCTCGCTGCTGCTGTCCATCGTCATCGAGTGCGTGGGCATGCACCTGTTCTGGCCCGACCAGGGATGGCGCCACGCCCAGGGCATGCTCGAATACGAACTGGACCAGCTCTCCACTCACTTCACGCGCAGCGCCGTGGTGCAGGAACCCGGCCGCACGGCGCGCTCGCTGGTGGAAGGCGCCTACGAGTGGATCTTCGTGAAGACCGGCCTGCTGGAATGGATGCGCGACGCCTCAGCCCAGGCCAGCGCCCCCAGCCGCAGCAGCAGTCGGGACTTCCGCTACTACCTCAGCCAAGTCTACGTCTGGACCGAAAGCTACCTGATCGCCGCCGCCTTCACCACGCTGACCTTCCTCGTCCGCCTGCTGGTCCTGGTGCTGACGCTGCCGCTGTTCCTGCTCGCGGCCTTCGTTGGCTTGGTCGATGGGCTGGTGCGGCGCGACATCCGCAGGTTCGGTGCTGGGCGGGAGTCCGGCTTCGTCTACCACCGGGCGAAGGCGGCGCTGATGCCTCTGGCAGTGCTGCCGTGGGTGATCTACCTGGCATTGCCGGTATCCCTGCATCCGCTGCTGGTCCTGCTGCCGGGGGCGATGCTGCTTGGGCTGGCCGTGAACATTACCGCGAGCAGTTTCAAGAAGTACCTGTAGGACAAGTTTCTTCGGTGGAAACCGATGCAAATAATTGCCAGAGCTTCACCTCGAAGCCGAACCGGTTGTCGCCGCCGCAGGCGTTGTGTCTACAAAGATGTGCATCAAGCGAATGACATGGCCTGCGCCCCCCTGAGCTAAGTCGCCCAAATGCGCTGAAAGTGCTTCGGCATGTGCTTCTAGGTCACGCAACTGCGCCGTTTCACCATAGGTTGCGCGCATGCGTGCATCAATGCCTTTCACAATCGCAGCGGTGGGCAAACTCAACACGTAGCCGAGCATCATTCCCCAGTGATGGCCGGCGGCGTATTGCCCCGTGACAAATCGATTCACCCCTTGTGTCACGTAGCGCTGGTTTAGCCCAGACTCTCCATATCCTACTCGTTTGCATTCGACGGCCAGATAGGCCTCTTCATCCCCGAACTGATGCAAGAAGCGAAGAATTATGTCAATCCGTCCAAGAACCTCGGGATCATCGTTGCTCAGATCCAGCAGTTCAAACTCACCCATGATCTCGAGATTGGACAGGCCGAGATCCTTTTTCAGACGCCGCATCGCCTTCTTCACGTGGATCGTGATCGGAACCTCGAGCATCCCGGGCTGCAGCAACGGCCGAGCGGCGGCAACACTACTACATAGAAGATCGACAACTGTGGCGATTTGATCTTCGGACAGATCGAAAGAGGGGCGCCCTATCGGTAGGTCAGGAGACAGTCGCATGAAGCCCCTTGATCCAGTGGTCCGCCAAGATGGCATCTCCATCGTTGAGACCTGCTGTCCGTGTCCAGTAACGCACCTCAGAGGGTTTCAGAATGAAAAGCGCGTTCTCGTCGTAAATTCGGAGCACCCGCCGCTCGTTGAGGTACGGAGGAACGTCCGAATTGACTTGCCCACGGAAGATCGCCGCGAGACGCGCGACCTCTTTTTCGCTTCCTTGATGCACACACGGTGTTCCGGACGGGGCGCCGGCCACCATAGCGAACCTGACAGCATCCACGCCAGGTCTCCCATCGATGGCATTGCTGGTGGAGACACGCCGCGGGTAGATGACGGCTTCCAAATGCCGCTTGCCACGGGCACGCAGATAGGCGTTGACTGTCCGAACCACTTCGCTGGCGTAGGCCGCCAGATCGTCAGAGGAAGGGCGTGCAATGAGCATCAGTCGCTGTGCGCGGCTTTCAAACAACAGGGCGCGGGCGCGCCGAACCCCGTCGCTCACAATCACGATCTCATCAGGTTCCAGGTCATAGAGTTCGCATACAGCGTGATCCAGAGCTGCAATTCGCTCCAAATCACCGGGCTCCTCCGCAGCGGCAGCTTCAGCGGACAGCACAGCCTCAATCAGGTCGGCGTCGACTTCGCCCAAATTCGGCACTCGCAGCGCAAGCAGATCGTTTGGCTCAACAGTGGGGCGTTCCAGGCCCCAAGTGCTTCCACCAAAAGCCAGTTGGAAAGCGGTTACGCTTGAATTCAGAATGGCCGACAGTACCTTCGCTGCTGCGAGTTCTTTGTCAACGAACGAAATTCCATAGAAATTCTTGTTGTAGAGAACGCTCTCAGCACTCACTGACGCGCTGTACCTTCCCGGTTCAACTGCCGCTGCAAAATTTCCCTTCGGACAAAGAAGCAAGGGCCCTTTAAAAATTGAAGGATTGCGTGTCCGGTGTAGTGACTGATGCTCGAAACGTTTCAGCGAATGGGAAGGGATTCGAAGGGGACGATAGTCGTCTGGAGTTACGACCCCAAGCAAGTAATAGCTGTTAGGGGGGGAGTTGATATCTCCACCATCCACCTGGAAGCCTTGTCCTCTTGAGTCAAGACGAGCACTTACCAATACCTGCTCGAGCGTTAGAAATGTACGCTCTAGCTTCTCGATCAGCCAGCCATCCCGCGCTGTGCCAAATGCCGCCGCCTTGAGCATTGCGGGCGCGCGCAACACACGCTCCAACGGCATGCTTTTCAGTTCGCCAGGACCGACATGAAAAACGCCATTGCGCTTGAAGTCAGGTGTCCACGGAATCGAACCTACCAATAGGCGATCCTCACGTTCTACCAATGCACAGCGGCCGAAGAACAACAGGGCCGGTCCAGTCGCATCCGGGAATAGCCCATCCTTACGCAATGCGGAGAGATTTACCAATGCAACGGGGTGGAAGGTACGCAGAAGCGCTTCGCGCGCCTGGATCGCATGAACGTCCTTCGAGAAGAACGGCGATGCCTTCATGATCATCCCGATGCGTCCTGTGTTACCCGCCAAGCGTGATGCGACCCACAAGAATTCCTGGTCAGGACTGCGACGTGGCCGATTGGTCCGAATGTCGTCGGACTTGCGCTTGCGTGAAGCGGTCGCCTTCTTCACAAAGGTCCATGGAGGGTTGCCCACGACCGCATCGAATGGCCGATCTACGACCAAAGCCGGCAGATCGTCATGAACGGTATCGGCCTCAAAGAGCGTGACACCGATCAGATGATCGAACTTCAAATCCAGAATATCCTGAACTGGCTCCTCATCAAGCTCCAGCGCAGCGAGGTATAGGCTGAAAGCCGCAATACCCAGTGCGGATCTATTGATGTCGATCCCGTAGAGCTGCTTGTAGAGCACTTCTCGCACTACGGAGCGGCTCGCGGTTTTCCCTTGGGTCCGCTTCCAGACCAATCTCCGGAAAGCCTCGACCAAGAAGGCCCCTGAGCCGCATGTTGGATCGATCACGCGTGCCTTTGCAGGAAGCGCCTCAAATACCGGATCAAGCGTCAAGTGGACAAGTTCGACGGGCGTGTAATGCAGTCCCTGAGTATGTGCTTCATCCGCAGCACTCGACCGCGCGAACTGCTGGTAGATCGAGCTGACAAGATCAACGGGTATGGCGTCGAAACGAAAACGGAACAATCGACCTTGGCCCGATAGCAGGCTGCGCCCTTCAACGAAGTCACGAAGCAGTTCGAGATGCGCGTCGCCCAACCGCTGGTGCTCGGCACCTGGATCATCCATCGGGAACAGATCCCCGTTGAAGGTACTGCGCAACCAACGAAACAACGCAAATGCCGAATCAATCGTTGCGAACATGCCTGCCACGTCCGGCGAAAACTCCTTCGGCAAAAACGGCTGCGCAATACCGCGATCCACTAGGTATGACGTGAAGATGCAGCGGACAATCAGGCGCTGAGCAAAGTCACGAGAAGCCTGTGTCTCCTCTTTGTCATCAGACTGCGGCTGGCCGTTGGCTGGGGCAAGAGCGGTCAACTGCTCCTCAAGCGCATTGATCTCATCGAGCAACTGGCGATCCACCCGATTCCGACGATCAATGCGCTTTCCAATGGCACTGGACCAGAACGCTCCGGTTTCGGTGGCGTAGCGCCCACACATGGCGTCCAAGGACCGCAACCTGCCTTCTGACTGCAAGGGAAACACGTCCAGCGGTTCGGTCGCAATCTGCTGCGGGCTTTCTTTCGCTGGCGATGAATAGCAGTCGTACAGGCGCACGTCCGTAGGTGTGATGATCCACAGCAACGGCGCGACGCCAACGTTCCAGGCGGCCTCATGCCATCGGGCGATCTGATGCTCGGAAGGAGCCTCGTCGCCGGCATCCTTGAAAATCGCCGTCGGCACATTCTGAGCAGAAAAGACCGCATCCGCCTGCAACCCCACACGGCGGTCCGAAAGAATGGCGCGAAGGCGGGACCCGGCGTCTTCACCGGCACGGGCCAGTCCCGGCGCCGGTTTGCCATCGTGCAAGAGGTAACCGGTTGCAGTGAGTGCCTTAGTAAACGCTACGCTACCCATGTCTGCGGCGTCTGGTAGTGTCATTCACTGCGGTATCTGCCGTCACACCCAAAGCGGGAAACAGTTGGAACTGACCGGGCACCACGGGTTTGGGGAGAGAAAAACTGTCCGAAAGCTGCTGCAGATGGGGGTCTAGCCGCAACATGATGCAATCGTCAATGACTGAGTCGGCATCGCGCGGATCGATTACGACCCATCGTTCGCCCCCATATAGAACCAAGGCCTTGCCCCACAGTGACAAAAAAGACGTGCGAGCCAAGCCCGCTCTCATGGCGGAAAATAAATCGCGATGTGCGTGTAATTCCAGCTTGAAACGATCCCGCAGCACGACCGCAATCCGCAACAGCAATATCGTCTGCCACGAGTAGCGCGCCGGCGAGCCATGTCCTTTGGGCCTCACGTCGGGAAGAATCAATGCGCGACGGCTCGTCCACTCGCGGAGTTGCTCAGTCGAGAGGCCGGTGAGCCGTGTTGCGTCGCGCGTCGTGACGAGTTGCATTCTGGAAGATGTCTCTTGAAGGAAGATCGGGTGGCGAACCCGATCTTCTCACAAAATCGGGTGTGTTACCCGATTTTTCTGACGTCCTGATCGTCGCCCGCATCCTAGCCAGTCCAGCGAAAAAGGCGCTTGCTCACAGAGTCACCACATCGGTCACGGCCGAACGCATGGATGCCTCAACCAGAGCGGTTGCCGCACCGCTCGCGGCATACATCCCATCAATCCGGTCACCCTTTGATTCCCATTCACTACAGCGCTTGCCAAGCGTCTGCCGCAGCATCACCGCTGTTCTCTGACCGGGGAATGACACGATGGGACAAACCAACCGCCGCGCATCCGCATGGCCTTCGCTGGCCTTGCTGTTGGCCGTGTCGCTCTCGCCCCTGCAACTCGCGATCGCCGACGACACTGCGGAGCGTGAGCAACTGGCCGCGCTCACCCGCCAGCTCAACCTGATCGACCACCTCGCCGAGCACGCCGCCGGTACCGCTCCACAGGCGCGCGCCCGTTACCACTTCGACTACGCCCGCCTGCACCAGGACATCGAGCGCATCCGCCAGGGCCTCCACGATTACCTGACACCCCTGCGCGCCCAGCCGCGCGATCCGATCGAACTACTCGGCGACTTCCGCCAGCCTGACCGCCCCTCCGACGAGGAGGGGAGCCAATGAACGCCGCCCAGATCAGCGCCTTCCAGGCCAACGGCGGCTTCGCGCCCTCGGTCGTCGCCACTGTCGTGCTCAGCCTCGTGTTCGCCGTCCTGCTGCTGTGGGGCGTGTGGGCCATGCGCACCGCCTACACGGGCTGGGCCGAGCAACACCTCTCGCAACGCCAGTTCCTGGGTGTCGTCGTGCGCTTCGTCGCGATGTACCTGGTGCTTACCTATTTCCTGCTGTCCTGACCACCATGAAGGGCCCGACCGCCATGAAGAACCATCCGAATTCCCATCGCTTCGCCTCCTCCATCCTCGCGCCGCTGGCATTGCTGGGCCTGCCGCTGTCGGCCATGGCGCAGGGCCTGCCGACCATCGAGGACCCGTCGCGTGGCACGGGCAGCGGCATCATGCAGACGCTGCAGAACTACGGCTACGACATCGTGCTGCTGATCGCACTGCTCGTGGTCGCGTCGATGTTCGTGGGCGTGTGCTACCACGCCTACACGCGCTATTCGGAGATCCACACCGGCCGCGCCACCTGGGGCCAGTTCGGTCTGACGGTGGCCGTGGGCGCGATCCTGCTGGTGGTGGGCATCTGGCTGCTCACCAAGGCCACGGGCGTGCTGTAAGGGCCGATTGGTGATGGCCGCTTCGAACGATACCGCACACGACGGACTGGTGACCTTCCTGCCGCACCGGCTGAACCGCCAGCCGGTCGTGGTGCGGGGCCTGACCGCCGACGAACTGTGGATCTGCGCCGGGTTGTCCGCCGTGGCGGGGTTCGTCGTCGGCGTGCCGCTGGCCTGGGCCACGCACAGCATCGCCATGGTACCCACGGTGGTCGTGGCCGGGGTCGCGCTGGGTGTCTTTGCCGGCGGCGGTTTCCTGCGCCGCCAGAAGCGCGGCCGGCCCGACACCTGGCTGTACCGGCAACTGCAGTGGCGTCTGGCGCTGAGGCATCCGCTGATGGCGTCCTGGCTTGGGGAGCACGGTCTCATCACCCGCTCGGGCCGTTGGACGACGCGCAGGACCACCCGGCGCTCTCGCGGACGAGGTGCGGCATGAGCCGATTCAGGAACGAAGTCCTCCACCTGCAGGCGCACGTGCGCACCTTGCGGCTGGCCGCCGGCGCGCTGTTCGTGGTGGCGCTGCTGCTCGGCTTCGGCTGGTGGAGTGCGCCCAAGCAGCTCACCATCCACGTGCCGCCGGACCTGCGTTCGGGCAGCACCCGCAAGTGGTGGGACGTGCCGCCCGAGAGCGTCTATACGTTCGCGTTCTACGTGTGGCAGCAGGTGCAGCGCTGGCCCACGAACGGCGAGGAGGACTATGCGCGCAACCTTCACGCGCTGTCGGCCTACTTCACGCCCGCCTGCCAGGTCTTCCTGCGCCAGGACTACGAGCATCGTCGCCGCAGCGGCGAACTGCGCCAGCGGGTGCGCGGCATCTACGAGATTCCGGGGCGCGGCTACGGCGACAACCCCACCGCGCGGGTGACAACGGTTTCGAGCCGCGACTGGATCGTGACGCTCGACGTCAGCACCGACGAGTATCACGGTGGCGAACAGGTCAAGCGTGCGACGGTGCGCTATCCGCTGAAGGTGGTCCGCCAGGACGTCGATCCCCAGCGCAACCCCTTCGGCTTGGCACTGGATTGCTACGCCAGCGCGCCGCAGCGCATCGAGGCACCACCGCTGGAGCAATCGCCGGCCGCCACACCCAGCGGGGGCGCTGGCTTCCCGCGTGGAGGCAACCCATGAAACGTCTCGTGCTCATCATCGCGGCCGGCCTGCTGGTGGGCCTCGGGCCGGTGCCGTCCGCTAACGCCATCGAGATCCTGCGCTGGGAGCGCCTGCCGCTGGCCGTGCCGCTGGTGGTCGGCCAGGAGCGCGTGGTCTTCATCGACCGCAACGTGCGCGTCGGCCTGCCCGCGAGCCTGGGCGATCGCCTGCGCGTGCAGAGCGCGGGCGGCGCGATCTACCTGCGGGCGAGCGAACCCATCGCACCGACCCGGATGCAACTGCAGGACGTGGAATCCGGCGCCATCATGCTGCTCGACATCGCCGCCGAGGACGCGAGGGACGGCGAGCCGCCGCTCGAGCCGGTGCGCATCGTCTCAATCGATGCGACCACCGGACACGGACGTGCCGCAGGCGCGAACCACCCGACGCAGACGGCACAGCCCGCCGCACGCCGGCAGACGCCGGTGCCCGTGATCCTGACCCGCTACGCGGCGCAGAACCTCTACGCGCCGCTGCGCACCGTCGAGCCCGTCGCCGGCCTCGGGCGCGTGAACCTGCGTCGCAACCTCGCGCTGGAGACGCTGCTGCCCACGCTGCCGATAAGGGCACAGGCTCTGGCTGCGTGGCGGCTGGAAGACCAATGGGTGACCGCGGTACGCCTGACCAATACCTCGTCTCGCTGGCTCGAGCTCGATCCACGAGCGCTGCAGGGCGACTTCGTGGCGGCGACGTTCCAGCACCCTGACCTGGGGCCAGCGGGCGATTCGACCGACACCAGCGTGGTCTATCTGGTCACCCGGGGCCGAGGCCTCGCCGAGTCGCTGCTGCCGGCGCTGAGTCCGATCGATGCCGGCATGAACCTGCCGCCGGCCGCCGCGGCCGGGAGGGGCTCCCATGACAAGTAACCCGCTCCTGAAGTGGCTGCTGATCCCGATGGCGCTGCTGCTGGTGTTCGTCGGGGTCAAGTTGTTCTCCGGCGGCGACGCCGCGCCGGGCACGCCGGATGCCACCAGCCAGCTCACGCCCGAGGAGATGAAGGCGCTGGGGATCGGGGGCGACACCGCGCGCGATACCGTCGCCACGCTGGTCGCGCAGGTCAGGCAGCTGCGCGCCGAGTTGCAGACCGCGCTTGGCGACAACCGCCAGCACAAGGCCGAGAACGAGCGCCTGCGCGCCCGCGAGGGGGCGATCGACCAGCGCATCCAGAGCGCCCTCGACAGCGAACGTCGCCGGCTGGAGCAGGAACGCAGCCAGGCCGCCAGCGACCGGCAGCAGACGCAGGGACTGATGCAGGAACTGCAACGGCGCCTGGACGGCCTGTCCGCCAAGGGCGATGCCTCCGACCTGCCGATTGGCCTGGGCCTTGGCGAGGACGATGGCCTGCGGTTCGGCAAGGACGACATCCGCTGGATCGAACCGGACGATGCCCGGCACGACAGCAAGGGCGGCGCCTCCGGCACGCTGCTGCCCAGCTTCCCCAGCAGTTTCGGTCCGGCCGAATCGGCGCCGCCGACGGCCGCCGTCGCCGCCGGTGACAAGGCCGCACGGACGGCGGGAAGCACGACCAAGGCCGTCTATACCGTGCCCGCGAACGCCACGCTGATGGGCTCGGTCGCGATGACCGCGCTGATCGGCCGCGTCCCCATCGACGGGACGGTCAACGACCCGTATCCCTTCAAGGTGCTGATCGGTGCCGACAATCTCACCGCGAACGGCATCGAGATCCCCGACATGGCCGGCGCGGTCGTCAGCGGCACGGCCTCGGGCGACTGGACGCTCTCGTGCGTGCGCGGGCAGATCCGCTCCATCACCTTCGTGTTCCACGACGGCACCATCCGCACGGTGCCCGAGGACGACGGCCGCCGCAGCCAGCACAGCACCAGCCTGCAGGACGGCCTGGGGTGGATCAGCGACCCCTACGGCATCCCCTGCGTCTCGGGCGAGCGGCGCAGCAATGCCCAGCAGTATCTCGGTTCGCAGGCCCTGATCACCGCGGCCGGCGCGGGCGCGGCCTCGCTCATCCAGTCCGACAACGGCAGCGTGGCCGTGGTCTCCAACAGCAACGGTTCGCTGGGCACGGTCGGCATCAGTGGCAACGAGGCCATGGGCCGCATCCTCGCCGGCGGCGTGCGCGACATGGCCGACTGGGTGAACAAGCTCTACGGGCAGTCCTTCGCGGCGGTCTACGTGCAACCCGGCGCCCGGGTGGCCGTACATCTGGAGCAGCCGATCGCCATCGACTACGACGCCAGGGGGCGTCGTGTAAGCCACCAACTGGGAGAAACGCATGCGCCCGACCTGGATTGACCGGCCGATGGCCTTGCTTGCCGTCGTCGCCTCGATCGCCCTCGGCGGCTGCGCGACCCATTCGGAGAAGCTGCTGCCGCGTGGCGAGCACACCATGCTCGACATCTGGCAGCACGAGACCGGGGGAGGCCCGGGCAGTCAAGCGGGTCGGCAACTGCTCGATGCCCGCCAAAGCTTGCGCCGGCCGCTCACCGAGGCCGACGCGCGGGCGACGACCGCCCTGAACACGGCCTACACCCGCAGCGCCGCCAACGAGATCCATCGCCAGTTCCACCGGCTGCCGAACCCCGACCTGGTTATGTACGTCTTTCCACACCTGGCCGGCACCGATCCGGTGCCCGTGCCCGGCTACAGCACGGTGTTTCCGCTCTACCAGCGGGTGCAGTATGCGATGCCCGGCGAGCGCGTGGAGGACTACTGATGGGCTGGAAGCTGCCGTGGCCGCGCAGCTCGGCTCGCGCACCGGAGCCAGCCGCCGTGGAGCCGGATGCCTGGGAGCGGCGTGTAGCGGCCCTGGCTGCGCACGGCATCGATGCGCCAGGCGCCGCACTCGCACACGAACGACGCCGGCCGGCCACGCAGGCCGACCATGCCGCGCTCTACGACGTCGCGCCCTCCTTCGCCGACCTGCTGCCCTGGGTCGAGTACCTGCCCGACTCGAAATGCATGCTGCTCGAGGACGGCCATTCGGTGGCGGCGTTCTTCGAGCTTCTGCCGATCGGCACCGAAGGGCGCGAGCTGGCCTGGCTGTGGCAGGCGCGAGATGCCCTGGAGAATGCGCTGCAGGATTCGTTCGATGAACTGGACGAGAACCCCTGGGTCGTGCAGCTCTACGCGCAGGACGAAGCCGACTGGGACCACTACCTGCGCACGCTGACGAGCTACCTGCAGCCGCGCGCGCGGGGCAGCGCGTTCAGCGAGTTCTACCTGCGCTCGATGTCCCACCACCTGCGCGCAATCGCCAAGCCGGGCGGCCTGTTCGAGGACACCGCGGTCACCCGCCTCCCCTGGCGCGGCCAGACCCGGCGCATCCGCATGGTGGTCTACCGGCGCACCCCGGACGCCGCATTGATGCGGCATGGACACTCCCCCGAACAGGCATTGACGACGATCTGCGATCGCCTCGTCGGCGGCCTGGCCAATGCCGGGGTGAAGGCCAGGCGCATGGGCGCGGCCGACATCCACGACTGGCTGCTGCGCTGGTTCAACCCCAATCCCAGCATGCTTGGAACGGCGCCCGAGGATCGCGAGCACTTCTACGCGCTGACGCGCTACCCCGAGGAACTGGACGAGGGCGAGATCGAGCTGGCCAGCGGGACCGACTTCGCCCAGCGCCTGTTCTTCGGCCAGCCACGCTCGGACGTGGCGGCCGGCCTGTGGTACTTCGACGGCATGCCGCACCGGGTCATCGTCGTGGACCGCCTGCGCACGCCACCCACTACCGGCCACCTCACCGGCGAGACCCGCAAGGGCGGCGATGCGATGAACGCGCTGTTCGACCAGCTGCCCGAGGACACGGTGATGTGCCTGACGCTGGTCGCGACGCCACAGGACGTGCTGGAGGCCCACCTCAACCACCTGGCGCGCAAGGCCGTCGGCGAGACCCTGGCCTCTGAGCAGGCCCGGCAGGACGTGCAGCAGGCGCGCGGCCTGATCGGCAACGCGCACAAGCTCTACCGGGGGGCGCAGGCCTTCTACCTGCGCGGGCGTGATCGGGCTCAGCTCGATGCCCGCGGCCTGCAGCTCGCCAACGTACTGCTCAACGCCGGTCTGCAGCCGGTGCGCGAGGAAGACGAGGTGGCGCCACTGAACACCTACCTGCGCTGGCTGCCGTGCGTGTTCGACCCGGCCGCCGACAGGCGCCAGTGGTACACCCAGCTCATGTTCGCGCAGCACGCGGCGAACCTCGCACCGGTGTGGGGGCGCAGCCAGGGCACGGGCCACCCCGGCATCACCTTCTTCAACCGGGGCGGCGGCACGATCACTTTCGACCCGCTGAACCGGCTCGACCGGCAGATGAATGCCCACCTGTTCCTGTTCGGACCGACCGGATCGGGCAAGTCGGCCACGCTCAACAACATCCTCAACCAGATCACGGCGATCTATCGGCCGCGCCTCTTCATCGTCGAGGCCGGCAACAGCTTCGGCCTGTTCGGCGACTTCGCCGGGCGGCTGGGTCTGTCCGTCCACCGCGTGCGGCTCGCCCCGGGTGCGGGCGTCAGCCTGGCGCCGTTCGCCGATGCCTGGCGCCTGGTCGATACGCCGAGCCAGGTGCAGACGCTGGATGCCGATGCACTCGACGAAGATCTCGCCGAGGCCGGCGCGACCGGGGGCGACGATCAGCGCGACGTGCTGGGCGAGCTCGAGATCACCGCTCGGCTGATGATCACCGGCGGCGAGGACAAGGAGGAAGCGCGCATGACGCGCGCCGACCGCAGCCTGATCCGCCAGTGCATCCTCGAGGCTGCGCAGCGCTGCCACGGCGAAGGTGGCCAGATGCGCACGGTGCTGACCCGCGACGTGCGCGATGCGCTGCGCGAGCGCGGGCACGACCCGAACCTGCCGGAAGCCAGGCGCGGACGGCTGCTGGAGATGGCCGACGCGATGGAGATGTTCTGCCAGGGCGCCGACGGCGAGATGTTCGACCGGCCCGGCACGCCCTGGCCCGAGGCGGACATCACCATCGTGGATCTCGCGACCTTCGCGCGCGAGGGCTACAACGCCCA
>JBEOKH010000041.1:0-3185 GCA_040275625.1 Thauera sp.
TCGCGCCGGTCATGGCGAGGCGGATGTCGGTGTCGATGTTGATCTTGCGCACGCCATACCTGATGCCCTGGACGATCTCCTCGACCGGCACGCCGTAGGTCTCCTTCATGTCGCCGCCGTACTGGCGGATGATCGCGAGCAGCTCCTGCGGCACCGAGCTGGAGCCGTGCATCACCAGGTGGGTGTTGGGGATGCGGGCGTGGATGGCTTTGATGCGCTCGATGGCGAGGATGTCGCCGGTCGGCTTGCGGGTGAACTTGTAGGCGCCGTGGCTGGTGCCGATCGCGATCGCGAGCGCGTCGCAGTCGGTCTGTTTGACGAAGTCGGCGGCCTGGTCGGGGTCGGTCAGCATCTGGCTGTGGTCGAGCGTGCCCTCGGCGCCGACGCCGTCTTCCTCGCCGGCCTGGCCGGTCTCGAGCGAGCCGAGGCAGCCGAGCTCGCCCTCGACGCTGACGCCGATCGCGTGCGAGAACTTCACCACCTCGCGGGTGACGGCGACGTTGTACTCGTAGGAAGAGGGCGTCTTGCCGTCCTCGCGCAGCGAGCCGTCCATCATCACGCTGGAAAAGCCGGAGCGGATTGCGCCCATGCAGATCGCGGGGCTCTGGCCGTGGTCCTGGTGCATGACCACCGGGATGTGCGGATAGGCTTCGATGGCGGCGTCGATGAGGTGGCGCAGGAAGGCTTCGCCGGCGTACTTACGTGCGCCGGCCGAGGCCTGCATGATCACCGGGCTGTCGCATTCGGCAGCCGCTTCCATGATCGCCTGGACCTGTTCGAGGTTGTTCACGTTGAAGGCGGGCAGGCCATAGCTGTGTTCGGCCGCGTGGTCGAGCAGCTGGCGCATGGAAACGAGGGGCATGGAGTCTCTCCGGAAAAGGCTGCCGCATCATCGGCAGCCGAACGATCGAAAAATGATATTTTAGCCTGTGTCCGGCTGCGCCGGAGGCATCGCGCAGCGCGATTCAGACCGGGTCGTCGAGGGTGCCGGGCTTGTGGTGTTCGCCGACGCGCACGATCTTGAGCGTGTTGGTGCCGCCGGTGCTGCCGATCGGCTCGCCGATGGTGAGCACGATCAGGTCGCCGTAGTCGACCACGCCCTGTTCGAGCAGCACCTGCTCGGCCTCCCACAGCAGCACGTCGCGGTCCTGGTGGGTCTGGCTCATCAGCAGGGGGTGCACCTCGCGGTACAGCGTCATCTGGTTGCGCGCCGACAGCTCGGGGGTGAGCGCGTAGATCGGTACCCCGGCGATCATCCGGCTCATCCACAGCGCGGTCGAGCCGGTCTGGGTGAGCGAGGCGATGGCCTTGACCTTGAGGTGGTAGGCGGTCCAGATCGCTGCCATCGCGATCGACTGGTCGATGCGGGTGAACACGCGATCGAGCATCTCGCGATCGAGCCCGAGCTCGGAGGATTTCTCCGCCTCCAGGCACACCCGGCTCATCGCCTCGATGACCTCCACCGGATAGGTCCCGGCCGCGGTCTCGGCCGACAGCATCACTGCGTCGGTGCCGTCGAGCACCGCGTTGGCCACGTCGGAGACCTCGGCGCGGGTGGGCACCGGGCTGGAGATCATCGACTCCATCATCTGGGTGGCGGTGATGGTGAGCTTGTTGCGGTCGCGTGCGGCACGGATCATCTTCTTCTGCAGCGCCGGCACCGCGGCGTCGCCGACCTCCACCGCGAGGTCCCCGCGCGCCACCATGATGCCGTCCGAGGCGTCGAGGATCTCGTTGAGGTTGGCGACCGCCTCGGTGCGCTCGATCTTGGCGATCAAGAGCGCCGCGCTGCCCGCGGCGCGCAGCAGCTGGCGCGCCATGTACATGTCGGCTGCGCTCTTGGGGAAGGACACCGCGACGAAGTCCACCCCGATCAGTGCCGCGGTGCGGATGTCGTCCATGTCCTTGGCGGTAAGCGCGGGTGCGGTCAGCCCGCCGCCCTGGCGGTTGATGCCCTTGTTGTTGGACAGCTCGCCGCCGACCTTCACGATGGTGTGGATCTCGTGGCCGAGCACGCGCTGCACGGTGAGCTTGAGGCGGCCGTCGTCGAGCAGCAGCACGTCGCCCGGCTTCACGTCCTTGGGCAGATCCTTGTAGTCGAGACCGGCGCGCTGGTTGTCGCCGAGCTCGCAGCGTGCGTCGAGGATGAAAGGCGCGTCGCGGGTCAGGGTCACGCGGCCGCCCTCGAACCTGCCGACGCGGATCTTGGGCCCCTGCAGGTCGGCGAGGATGCCGACCGGCCGCCCGGCGCGCGCTGAGGCGTCGCGGATGGCGTCGGCGCGGGCGACGTGATCTTCCGGTTTGCCGTGCGAGAAGTTCATCCGCACCACGTCAAGCCCGGCGTGCACCATGCGCTCGAGCGTGTGCAGGTCGGATGACGCGGGGCCGAGGGTGGCGACGATTTTGGTGTGGCGGGACATCCGGCTACTCCGTGGAAGGGCTCGCGGCATTCTAGCAGCGCCGGGGGCGCGTGCCCGGCGGTCGCGCGGTGTCTGCTGCGCCACCCGGTGCGATCGCCGT
The DNA here is from genome assembly GCA_040275625.1 of Thauera sp. Classification (GTDB taxonomy): domain Bacteria; phylum Pseudomonadota; class Gammaproteobacteria; order Burkholderiales; family Rhodocyclaceae; genus Thauera. The sequence goes on from JBEOKH010000041.1 coordinate 2,521, forward strand.
GCCGCATGCGGGAGGCTTGCATCTCGCGTGCTGGCGGATATATTGGAACGTGGTTTTTCCACCGGCGGGGCCGCCGCACCGGCTGCGGCCCGCAACCTACAGGAGATCGTCATGCGCATGCGAGCGAGGGCAGGGCTGGGAGCGGTGATAACGGTGGTGGCGATCGGTCTCGCGGCTTCGCCCACCGCGGCAGAGGCGATGCCCTCCACGCTTTACGTGTTTGGCGACAGCCTGTCGGACAACGGCAACCTGTATGCGTACACGGGGCAGGCGAATCCGGCAACCGGCGGGTTGGCGATTCCGGTGGCGCCGCCGTACGCGCAGGGCCGCTTCACCAACGGCCCGACCTACGCCGAGCGCCTGTGGGACGCGCTCGGCTTCGCTGGCGATCTTGCCCCGGCCCTGCTGGGCGGCACCAACTACGCGGTGGGCGGGGCGCGCTCGCGCTACCACACCTTCGACGTCGGCGCGGGCGGCCTGCCGGTCGCCGAGCCGGCCGCGTTCGCGACCTTCAGCCTCACCGGGCAGATGGGCCGCTACAGCGCCGGCCTCGGTGGCGCCACCGCCGACCGCTCGGCGCTGTACCTGGTGTGGGCGGGCGCGAACGATCTGCAGGACGTGCTGCAGCTCGCTCTCACCCAGGTCGCGGGTGCGGCGAGCGCGCG
>JBEOKH010000042.1:0-4457 GCA_040275625.1 Thauera sp.
CCCTTCTGCGCCCGCAGGGCGCAGCCTGACGAGGACACGCGATCATGTGCGGCATTGCCGGCCTCTTCGACACCCGTGGCAAACGCGACTTCGAGCGCGCCCTGATGCAGCGCATGAACGACGTCCAGCACCATCGCGGCCCGGACGAAGGCGGCTACCACTTCGAGCCGGGCGTCGCGCTCGCCCACCGCCGCCTGTCGATCATCGACCTCGCCACCGGCCAGCAGCCGCTGTTCAACGAGGACGGCTCGGTGGCGGTGGTGTTCAACGGCGAGATCTACAACTTCCAGGAACTCGTCCCCGAGCTCGAGGCCTTGGGCCATGTCTTCCACACGCGCAGCGACACCGAGGTCATCGTGCACGCCTGGGAGGCCTGGGGCGAGGACTGCGTGCAGCGCTTCCGCGGCATGTTCGCGTTCGCCCTGCACGACCGTAACCGCGACACCTTCTTCATGGCGCGCGACCGCCTCGCGGTCAAGCCGATGTTCTACGCGCTGCTGCCCGACGGCACGCTCGCCTTCGGTTCCGAGCTCAAGGTGCTGATGCAGCACCCGGCGCTCGACCGCCGCATCGACCCGCTCGGCGTCGAGGAATACTTTGCGCTGGGCTACGTCGCCGAGCCGCGCACCATCTTTCTCGGCGCCAGAAAGCTCGGCGCGGGCGAATCGCTGTGCATCCGCCGCGCCCAGCCCATCCCCGAGCCCAGACAATACTGGGACGTGCGCTTCACCCTCGACAACGACATCGGCCTCGCCGACGCCACCGCCGAGCTCACCGAGCGCCTGCGCGAATCGGTGCGCCTGCGCATGATCGCCGAGGTGCCGCTCGGCGCCTTCCTGTCCGGCGGGGTCGATTCGAGCGCGGTGGTCGCCACCATGGCGGGGCTCAGCGATGAGCCGGTCAACACCTGCTCGATCGCCTTCGACGACCCCAAGTACAACGAATCCGAGTTCGCGCAGAAGGTCGCCGACCGCTATCGCACCACGCACTTCGTCGAAACGGTCAAATCCGACGACTTCGACCTCATCGACACCCTGGCCGCGCTCTACGACGAGCCTTACGCCGACAGCTCGGCGATCCCCACCTACCGGGTGTGCCAGCTCGCGCGCAAGCACGTCACCGTGGCGCTGTCGGGCGACGGCGGCGACGAGAGCTTCGGCGGCTACCGCCGCTACCGCATGCACCTGATGGAAGAGAAGATGCGCGCCGCGCTGCCCATGGGGGTGCGCCGACCGGTGTTCGGCCTGCTCGGCCGCCTCTACCCCAAGGCCGACTGGGCGCCGCGCGTGTTCCGCGCCAAGACCACCTTCCAGGCCATGGCGCGGGATTCGGTGGAGGCCTACTTCCATTCCGTATCACTGCTGCGCGGCGACATGCGCCAGCGCCTGTTCTCGGCCGATTTCCGCCGCAAGCTCGGCGGCTACGACGCGCTCGAGGTCTTCCGCCGCCACGCCGCGGCGGCCGGTACCGACGATGCGCTCGCGCTCATCCAGTACCTCGATCTCAAGACCTACCTGGTCGGCGACATCAACACCAAGGTCGACCGCGCCAGCATGGCGCACTCGCTCGAGGTGCGCGAGCCGCTGATGGACCACAAGCTGGTCGAGTGGCTCGCCACGCTGCCCTCCGGCCTCAAGATCCAGGGCAACGAAGGCAAGTACCTGTTCAAGAAGGCCATGGAGCCGCATCTGCCCAACGACGTGCTGTACCGCCCGAAGATGGGCTTTGCGGTACCGCTCGAACGCTGGTTCCGCGGCCCGCTCAAGCAGCGCGTTCGTGACGCAGTGCTGGGCGACACCCTCGCCGCCACCGGTATATTCAATCGCGACTACCTGCAGCACCTGGTCGACGCCCACCAGTCCGGCGCCCGCGACTACAGCTCGCCGTTGTGGACGTTGCTGATGTTCGAGGCCTTCGTCCGTAACAACGGATCCATGGGATCAATGGGGCCAGACTCGATTGATCCGCGTGTTGCATGTAACGGCGACTCGGCCTATGCTGCGTAGCATGTAACGACGCTGAGATTGGGAGGATTCCATGGCTGCCAGTGTTTCGGAACGTGTTGGGCGCTACCGCACGAATCTGCGTGAGGCAGGTTTGCGCCCGGTGCAGATCTGGGTGCCGGACACGCGCAAGGCGGGTTTTGCGGAGGAGTGCCGCAGGCAATCCAGGCAGCTCAAGGCAGATCCGCAGGAGCAGGAAGTGCTCGACTGGCTCGAGCGGGTCGCTGACACGGACGGCTGGGTGTGATGCGCGGCGGCCTGATTACCGTCGCATTGCAGGGCGACTACGGCAAACCCCGTCCGGCCGTGGTCATTCAGTCGGATTTGTTTGACGAGCACCCGTCGGTCACGCTCCTGCCGCTGACCAGTGATTTACGCGACACACCGCTGTTTCGCATCACCATCGAACCCTCAGCAGAAAATGGCCTGCGCCAGCGATCGCAGATCATGATCGACAAGATTCAGACGGTGCCCAGGGCCAAGGTCGGTCCCAGCCTGGGCAGGCTGTCCGATGACGAGCAGATTGCCGTCAATCGCTCCTTGATGCTGTTTCTCGGACTGGCTTGACCAGGGTTCTACATGCGCATCCTCCACATCCTCGACCACTCCATCCCGCTGCACAGCGGCTACACCTTCCGCACCGCGGCCATCCTGCGTGAGCAGCGCGCGCTGGGGTGGGAGACGTTTCACGTGACGTCGCCCAAGCAGGGCCAGACCGCGGCCGAGGTCGAGGACGTCGATGGCCTGCGCTTCTACCGCAGCCCGGTGCCCCCGCCCGGGCGCAGCGGCCTCAACGAGCTGCGCCAGATCCGCGCCGTGCAGGCGCGCATCGAGCAGCTCGCGGCCGAGCTCAGGCCCGACATCCTGCACGCCCACTCGCCGGTGCTCAACGCCATCCCCGCCATCCGCGCCGGCAAGAGGCTCGGCATCCCGGTCGTCTACGAGATTCGCGCCTTCTGGGAAGACGCCGCGGTCGACCACGGCACCACCACCGAAGGCAGCCTGCGCTACCGCGCCACCAAGGGGCTGGAGACCTGGGCGATCAAGCGTGCCGACCACGTGTTCACCATCTGCGAAGGCCTGCGCGCCGACATCGTCGGCCGCGGCATCCCGGCCGCCAAGGTCACGGTGATCCCCAACGCGGTCGACATCGAAACCTTCCAGCTCTCCGGCGAGCCCGATCCGGTCCTGCGCGAACAGCTCGGCCTCACCGGCACCACCGTCGTCGGTTTCGTCGGCTCCTTCTACGCCTACGAAGGCCTCGACCTGCTGCTCGACGCCTTCCCGGCGCTGCTGCAAACGCGCCCCGAGCTGCGCCTGCTGCTCGTCGGCGGCGGCCCGCAGGACGCCAAGCTCAAGGCCCAGGCCGAGCGCCTCGGCGTCGCCGACAAGATCATCTTCACCGGCCGCGTCCCGCACAGCGAAGTCAGCCGCTACTACGACCAGATCGACCTGCTCGCCTACCCGCGCCACTCGATGCGCCTCACCGAACTCGTCACGCCTTTGAAGCCGCTCGAGGCCATGGCCCAGGGCCGACTGTTCGTGGCGTCGGATGTCGGCGGCCACAAGGAGCTGATCCGCGACGGCGAAACCGGCAAGCTGTTCAAGGCCGGTAGCGCCACGGCGCTCGCTGCAGCCATCGACGACATGCTCGCTCACCGCGAACGCTGGCCCGCCATGCGTGTCGCCGGGCGGCACTTCGTCGAGGACGTGCGCAACTGGACGAACAGCGTGGCCAACTATCGGGCGGTTTACGAGCGCCTTGTAGCGCCCGCCCGCGCCCGCAAGACCGCATGAATTTCTCCGATCTTCGCATCGCCCTCGTCGGCCCCTTGCCGCCGCCGGCCGGCGGCATGGCCAACCAGACGCGCCAGCTCGCCGAGCTGCTGCGCGGCGAGGGTGCGCAGGTCGAGGTGGTGCAGGTCAATGCGCCCTACCGTCCGGCGTGGGCCGAGAAGCTGAAGGGCGCGCGCGCGCTGTTCCGGCTCGTGCCGTATCTGCTGCGCCTGTGGCAGGCTGCGGGGCGGGCAAATCTGGTGCATGTGATGGCCAACTCCGGCTGGTCCTGGCACCTGTTCGCCGCGCCCGCTGTGTGGATCGCCGCGCTGCGCGGCGTGCCGGTGGTGGTCAATTACCGCGGCGGCGAGGCCGACACGTTTCTCGCCCGCTCGGCGCCGGTCGTGCGCGCCACCATGCGCCGCGCGGCCAGCCTGGTGCTGCCGTCCGGCTTCCTGCTCGAAGTCTTCGCCCGCCACGGCATGCCCGGCCGCATCGTCTCCAACATCGTCGACCTCGACCGCTTCCACCCCGCGACCGCGCCACGCGCAGCCGGCGACGGCCCGCATCTGATCGTCGCCCGCAACCTCGAAGCCCTCTACGGCAACGACACCGCGCTGCGCGCCTTCGCCCTGCTGGCGCCGCATCACCCGGGGGCGCGGCTGTCGATCGCCGGCA
>JBEOKH010000043.1:0-10108 GCA_040275625.1 Thauera sp.
AGGGCGCCGCGCTGGGCATGCTGCGCGGCCTGCTGCTGTTCGCCGCCGCGGTGGCTGCGCTGCTGCTGTGGGTCGATCCGCGCTACCGCGACTTTCCCACCCTGCTCTACCTCGTGCCGGCGGTGGTGCTCGGCGTCACCGGCTGGTGGCGCAACGGCATCACGCGCAGCGAACGCACCCTGGCGCTGGTGATCCTGCTCGGCGTGGTCGCGCGCTGGTCAACCGAGCCGGCCAACGCGCAGGCGATCGGCTGGTTGCTGGCCGGCCTCGCCCTGGCCCTGCCCGTGCTGCTGGTGCGCGCGCACCAGCACGAGCAGCGCGAGTAAGGCGCCCACCGCGGCCGGGTCGTAGCTGTACAGCACCAGCCCGGCGACCCCGGACAGCCAGCCCGCCCAGGCGAGCGGGCGGACACCGCGCACGAAGGCGAGCGCGCCCGCTAGCAGGCTCAGCCAACCCAGGCGCATGTCAACGAAGCTCTGCACCAGCGCCTGCTTGAACAGGCAGGCGAGCGCCGGCGCATCCGCCACCGTGCAGTCGCGCGGCAGCAAACCCGCTTCGAGCACGCCATGGCGCAACCAGAGCGCGAGGCCGGCGACCACGGCGCCCGCGACGAGCGGACCAGCAACGCCGTATTTGGGCAAATTAGTTCGCATTCGGATGCGCTTTCCCTTCAAAATCAGCCGCCGCCCGGCAGGCGCGGAATCTGTTGCAAATTGGCACTTCAGCCGACTCGTAAGGGGCTGAAATGGCGAATAAAATGCTGTCCGTCGGAACAAGGCAAGGCCGTGGTCCCGGGCGCGCGCATTTTGTCACAGCGCAGCCGGCTCCGCGATTGCGGTGACGCAGCCCCTCCCTGATCGTACGCCGCAATTCGTGCGCGGCATGCCGACACGCGGCCCACGAGGCCTTCGCAATGCAGCCGCCTGTCGATCCGCTGGCGGCGCCCAGGAACAACGATGAAAAACGCCGTCTCCTTCGCCCTCCGCATCGTCACCGCCATCGCCATCGCCGCCGCGGTGGCCTTCGCGCAGTACTGGATCTGGCAGCAGCTCAACCGCAGCACCGAATTCATCGGCACCAACCAGAGCATCAAGGGCTTCGCCTACAACGGCTTCCAGCGTGACCAGAGCCCGCTCAAGGGGACCTACCCCTCGCGCGCCGAGCTCGCCGCCGACCTCGACCTGCTCGGCCGCTACTCCGACGGCCTGCGCACCTACGGCGTCACCGACATGCCCGAGCTGCTCGAGCTCGCCGGCGAGCGTGACCTGCTGGTGACCGCCGGCGCCTGGATCGACGCACGCCCCGACGCCAGTGCGCGCGAAGTCGCGGCGCTGATCGACGTCGCCCGCCGCATGCGCCACATCGAGCGCGTCATGGTCGGCAACGAAGCCGTCCTGCGCGGCGACGTCACCGTCGATCAACTCATCGTGTACCTCGACGAAGTGCGCAAGGCGATCCGCAAGCCGGTATCCACCGCCGAACCCTGGCACGTCTGGCTGCGCTATCCCGAACTGGCGAAGCACGTCGACTACATCACCGTTCACCTGTTGCCCTACCACGAAGGTCTGCCGGTGGACAAGGCGGTCGAATACGCCTTCCAGCGTTACGACGAGGTCGCGCGCGCGCATCCGCGCAAGAAGATCGTGGTCGGCGAAGTCGGCTGGCCGAGCCGCGGACCGACCATCGACGCCTCCATCCCCTCACTCGACAACCAGGCGCGCTTCGTGCGCGAATTCCTTGCCCACCCGCGCACCGCACGTATCGACTACTTCCTGATGGAAGCGATCGACCAGCCGTGGAAGGTGGACGTCGAAGGCTGGGCCGGCCCTTACTGGGGCATGTTCAACGCCGACCGCGAACCCAAGTACGCGCTCGAAGGCGTGGTCGAGCGTGACCCGCACTGGTCGCAGAAGGCGAGCAACGCGGCCGCCCTCGCCTTCGTCCCGATGATGCTCGCCGCCTTCTTCCTGCCCGGCTGGAGCATCGGCGGCCGCGTCTTCCTCGCCGCGCTGATCCAGGCCTGCATCTCCACGCTGATCATCGGCATCAATGTGCCGGTCGAGTACTACCTCACCCAGCGCGACCTGATCGGACTGGTGCTGCTCATCGGCGCCACCGGCATGACCGCGGCGGTGCTGCTGTCGCACGGCTTCGAGTTCGGCGAAGTGCTATTCAAGAAGAAGTGGGCACGTCGCTTCACCCCGCTGCCACCGCATCCGCCCGCAGAGCAGCCCTTCGTGTCGATCCACCTCGCCTGCTACAACGAGCCTCCCGAGATGGTGATCGCCACCATCGACAGCCTTGCGCAGATGAACTACCAGAACTTCGAGGTGCTGATTCTCGACAACAACACCCGCGACGAGGCGCTGTGGAAGCCACTCGAGCGCCGCTGCGCCGAGCTCGGCCCGCGCTTCCGCTTCTTCCACCTCGCCAACTGGCCCGGCTTCAAGGCCGGCGCGCTCAACTACGGTCTCAAGGTCACCGACCCGCGCGCCGAGGTGGTGGGCGTGGTGGACGCCGACTACGTGGTCGAGCCCGACTGGCTGGCGTGTCTGGTGCCCCACTTCGACCAGCCCGAGGTCGCCGTGGTGCAGGCGCCGCAGGCCCACCGCGACTGGGAGGGGCAGCCCTTCAAGCGCATGTGCAACTGGGAGTTCGACGGCTTCTTCCGCATCGGCATGCACCACCGCAACGAGCGCAACGCACTGATCCAGCACGGCACCATGACGATGGTGCGCCGGCGTGCGCTCGAGGAGGTCGGCGGCTGGTCCGAATGGTGCATCTGCGAGGACACCGAGCTCGGCCTGCGCCTGATCGAGAAGGGCTACGACACCCGCTACATCGACCACATCCTCGGCCGCGGCCTCACCCCTTCGGGCTTCGCCGCGATCAAGAGCCAGCGCTTCCGCTGGGCCTTCGGCGCGATGCAGATCCTCAAGGCGCACCTGCCGCACATGATCGGGCGCAGCAACCTCAACCTCGCCCAGCGCTACCACTTCCTTACCGGCTGGTTCGCTTGGCTGGGCGACGCGCTGCAACTGGTGTTCGCCTTCGGCAGCCTGATGTGGACGCTCGGCATCCTGCTCTTCCCGAAGGCCTTCGGCCTGCCGGTGGTATCGCTCGCGCTACCGATCTTCGGCTTCATGATCTTCAAGGCGGGGCTCGGCCCGATCCTGTACCGGCGCACCATGGACTGTCCGTGGAAGGACATCCTCGGTGCCTCGATCCTGTCGGTCGGCCTCGCACATGCGATCGCGCGCGGCGTGTTCGCCGGTCTGGTCAAGAAGAAGGGCGTGTTCGTGGTCACGCCCAAGGGCTGGCGCGGAGGCGGTGCCCTCGCCTTCTTCAACCCGATCCGCGAAGAGATCGGCATGCTGGTCGCGCTGCTGCTGGGCGCCATCACCCTGGTCGCACAGCGCGGTGCAGCCAACCTCGAGACGCAGCTGTGGGTCGGCATCCTGTGCCTGCAGTGCATCCCCTACGTCGCCGCCATACTCTGCCAGGTCGCAACCTACATGCCGGAGCGCAACACCGGCACCCCGCCGGACGCCGCCCAGGCTCACGCCTGAGCGGCCGCTGCGCGGTCCCCGCCCGACTCCTCACCCCCGTCGTTGGCGCGCCGGCCAGAAGCGCTTCAGGTACCCGGGGCCAGCGGCATCGGCTGCGCCCGGATCACCTCGCCCGCACGCGCAAAGTTGCCCGCGCCGAGGTGATGCAGGGTGTGCAGCAGGGCGTTGTCGGCGCGCAGGTCCCAGCGCCCGTTGGCGAACACCGCCGGATCCGCCGCCGCGGCGACCACCTCGGCGAAGCAGGTGTCGTAGGCGTCCTCGGTGTGGCGCTCGGGGATGAGGCGGCATTCCAGCCAGGCCGCGCAGCCGGTCTCGAGCAGCGGTACGCCCAGCACGGGGCCGCACATCGCGTCGATGCCGAAGCGCGCGAACTTGTCGCCGTCGCGTCCGCTGCAGCTGCCCACCGCGAAGGCCAGGTCGGCCAGCGCCGCGCCCGGGATGCACACGCCGAAAGTGCCGCTCGCCGCGATCAGCTCGCGGGTGAAGGTGCACTTGTCGATGACGATGGCGATGCGCGGCGGCGAGAATTCCACCGGCATCGACCACGCTGCCGCCATCAGATTGCGGCGGTCGCCGTAGGCGCTGGTGACAAGCACGGTGGGGCCGTGGTTGAGGAGACGGCTGGCGTGTTCGAGGGCGACGGGAGTGAAGGCGGTGATCATGGTGCGCGTGCGGGTTGTGGTCGGGCCCGCATTGTGCGCGCTCAGCGAGGATCGGGGCATGCCCTCGACGTCCGTACCGGGAAATCGCTCCACGACGGACGGGTCGCCCACGGCAAGACGGCAGCGGCACTCGAGCTGATCGCGATGTCGCGCATTGAAAGAGGCGGGCAACAGATGAGGCCGCCCACCAGGATGAAGGGCGGGCGGCCTTCCTCGGTGGTCAATGCGCGCGGGTCGTCGCCGGCCGGGCCGGAGCGCGGCGGGCCGGGGAGCGCGCGCGACTCGGCAAGCGTGCGCTGAAGGTGTCCACGATCGCCGGCGCTGCGGCACGCGCACTCGTGATATTTTTCAGAGGCCGCCGTGACGTACTTCAGCGCGTCACGGCGAAGGGTCAGGATAATCGCGCACATGCGCAAAATTTCGTCGCTGGTGGCCCGCACGGGCGCCGGCAGGATTCCCTCGGGCGTGCAGGGCGCACGCCCCCGGATCACCGCGAGCCGCGGTGAGATGGCCGCATACCGGAGCATCGCTTGAGTCGCGAGCAGGCCGCCACCCGCCCCCCTGCAGCGCACTGGCGCGGCCATCCACTGGTCCAGGCGGCGGTGCTGGTGGCGCTCGTGGCCGGACTGCTCGCTGCGTTCCTGCTGTTTTCCCACCGCTCGACCGCCACCGCGATCGAAACCGCCTCGCGCAACGAGGCGCGGGTGCTGGCCACACAGATGGAAGGCGCGCTGCGCCGGGTCGAGATGAGCATCGCCTACGTGAGCGAGCACGGCCGCGACGCCATTGTGCACGATGCGGCGGATACACACGGACGCGAACAGGCCCTTACCCGGCTGAGCGGAGAACTGCGCCTGCTGGCTCGGCAGTTTCCGGACGTGATCGCGATCTTCGTCACCGATGCGGGCGGCACTGTGCGCGCTTCCAGCCTGGACCAGGACTGGCGCTGGAATCTGGCCGATCGCGAATATTTCCAGCACGCCCGCGCCGCACCCGACAGCCCGATCCGCTTCTCGCCCGCGCTGCTTTCAAGGCTCGACGACATCCCCACCGTGGTCGGGCACCAGCCGCTGGCGAGCGCCGACGGCAGCTTCGCCGGCATGGTCGGCGTGGCCCTCGATCTGACCCATTTCCAGTCCCGGTTGTCGGAGGTCGACGCTGGCAGCCAGGGCATGGTCAGCGTGCGCCGCAGCGACGACAGCCGGCTGGTGATGCGCTGGCCGCACGCCCCCGAACAGATCAACCAGCCCGCGCCCGACATCCCGCCGTTCAGGATGATCCAGCGCGGTCAGCGCGCCGGACTGGTCAGCTACAGTGGTGCGGCAGACGACATCGAGCGCAGCTTCGCCTTCCGCGCGCTCGACGGCTATCCCTTCTTCGTGATGGTCGGGCGCGCGGTGGACGAGCAGTTCGCGCTGTGGCGGCAAACGGGCTACATCGCGACCGCCATGGCGCTGGCCACCCTGGGCCTGCTGCTGGCGATGCAGTCCAGCCTGCGCCGCAGCCAGGCCCGCCTGCAGCGCAGCGAGCACCACTTCGAGGCCCTCATCGACAGCCGGCTCGACGCGAACTGCGTCTGGCGTCCGGACACCACCGTGCTGTCGTGCAACGCGCGCTATGGCGAGCTGATCGACGCCGATGCCGCGACGCTGCCTGGCACGCGCTGGATCGACCCCCTCCCGCCGGCGCAGCGTGCCAGGGCGCTCGCCGACATCGAGGCCATCCTCGGCGGCGGCAGCCTGACCACCGCCGAGCGCCGCATCCGTCGCCCGGACGGCAGCTCGCGCTGGGTGCGCTGGATCAACCTGCCCGTCCTCGACAACGAAGGGCGCTGTGTCGAGGTGCGCTCGATCGGCCAGGACATCACCACGCAGAAGCAGACCGAATTGCGCCTGCAGCAGCTCGCGCGCGCGGTCGAGCAAAGCCCGAACACGATCGTGATCACCGACGCCGCGGCGCGCATCGAGTATGTGAACGAAGCCTTCACGCGCACCACCGGCTACACGGCCGAGGAGGCGATGGGGAAGAACCCGAGCATCCTCAATGCCGGCAAGACGCCCCCCTCCACCTACCACGAGCTGTGGGTGACGCTCGCGCGCGGCGAGGTCTGGCGCGGCGAGTTCCGCAACACCCGCAAGGACGGCAGCACCTACGTCGAGCTCGCCACCGTCGCCCCGGTCAAGCAACCCGATGGCCGCATCACCCACTATGTGGCGATCAAGGAGGACGTGACCGATCGCCGCGAGGCCGAGGCGCGCATCCAGCAACTGGCGTATTACGACACCCTCACCGGGCTGCCCAACCGCAGCCTGATGTGGGACCGCCTCAAGCAGGCGATCCGCGGCAGCGAGCGCAGCGGCGGCTACGGCATGCTGCTGCTGCTCGATATCGACCACTTCAAGGTGCTCAACGACACCCAGGGCCACCAGGCCGGCGACGTCCTGCTGCGCGCGGTGGCGCAGCGCCTGCAGGCGGCGCTGCATGAGGACGACACCGTGGCGCGGCTTGGCGACGACGATTTCGCGCTTGTGCTCGAAGGCCTGGGCACCGACCGCGACGAAGCGATCGCGCACGCCGAACGGATCGCGGAACGCCTGCACCGGGTCTTCGTGGCACCCTATGAGCTCGGCCTGGCGAGCGGCCCCCACCGGTGCACGCCGAGCATCGGCATCACGCTGTTCCAGGGGCGTGCGAGCCGCGCGATGACCATCCTCAAGCAGGCCGAGGTCGCGCTCAATCGCGCCAAGGAGGACGGCCGCGACGCGATCCGCTTCTTCAGCGAGGCGATGCAGGCGGTGGTGGACGCGCGCGCCGAGCTCGAGTTGCGGCTGCGCGCCGCGATCGAGGAAGACGGCTTCCGCCTGTTCTACCAACCCCAGGTGGGGCGCGACGGGCGCGTGATCGGCGCCGAGGCGCTGATACGATGCTTCGACGCGCAGGCGCGGATGATCTCGCCGGCGAGCTTCATCCCGCTCGCCGAGGAGACCGGGCTGATCGTGCCGATCGGCGAGTGGGTGATCGATGCCGCCTGCGCACAGTTGCACATCTGGCAGCAGGCCGCCGCCACGGCCGCACTGACGCTGTCGATCAATGTCAGCGCCCGGCAGTTCCACCAGCCCGACTTCGTCGACAAGGTGCGCAGCGCGCTCGAACGCCACCGGGTCCGGCCCGACGGGCTCAAGCTCGAGCTCACCGAAAGCGTGGTGGTGGGCGACATCGAGGCTACGGTGCTGCGCATGCAGCAGATCAAGGCCCTCGGCGCCCAGTTCGCGCTCGATGACTTCGGCACGGGCTACTCCTCGCTCTCGTACCTCAAGCGCCTGCCCTTCGATCAGATCAAGATCGACCAGTTCTTCGTCCGCGACATGGCGCAGAACCCCAGCAGCGAGGCGATCGTGCGCGCCATCCTGGCGATCGCCCGCTCGCTCGAGCTTGAGGTGGTGGCCGAAGGCGTGGAAACGCAGGCCGAATACGAACTGCTGCTAACCCGCGGCTGCGAGCTGTTCCAGGGTTACCTGTTCGGCAAGCCGGTCCCACTCGAAGCGTGGCCCGCCCCGCTCGCGCCGCGCCCCCAGGGCTGCGCGCAGGCGGCGGAGCAGGCCGCCTAGCCCAGCGTCGCCGTCGCGAGTTTGGCGCCAAAACCGATGAACACGCCGCCCACACCCGCGGTGGCGCCGGCGGCGGCGCGGCGATGGCGGCGGAACTGCGCGGCGAGCCGGGCACCGGCGAAGATCAGCGTCGACAGGTAAAGCACACTGCACAGCTGCACGATGACGCCAAGGATCACGAACGACAGCCCCGGGTGCGCGTAAGCCGGATCGACGAACTGGATGAAGAAGGACACGAAGAACAGGATCGCCTTCGGGTTCATCAGGCTGATCACGAGCGCGGTGCGAAAGGGATGCGGCGTGCTGCGCACCGGCGGATAGTCCGCCCCGCCATCGCCGACCTGTGCGGCGGTTTCGTCCCCGCGCCGCCAGGTCGCCCGCGCGGCGCGCAGCAGGCTCACCCCGACCCAGGCCAGATAGGCCGCCCCGGCGTACTTGATCACCATGAACAGCTCCGGCGTGGCACGCAGCAGCGAAGCCATGCCGGTGACCGCGAGCAGCATCAGGAGGGTGTCGCCGACGAAGATCCCCGCCGCGCCCTGGTAGCCGGCGCGCACGCCCCAGCGCGAGGCTGCCGCCATCACGTAGAGCGAATTGGGTCCGGGCAGCAACACGATGAACACGGTGCCGAGGATGAAGGTGGTGAGGTCGGTGATGCCGTATAACATCGCGTGGGTTCCCTGACGAGGCAGTGGCGGAGCAGGACGCCATTGTGACCTGCGCGCCATCCGCCTTCCAGTGCCCGCTCGCACCTTCGCCCGCTCGCGCACCGGCTGGGCGGGCGCCGGCCTGGGACGCCGCCCTACTTGAGCAGTGCGGCTGCGCCCTCAATCGCCGCCAGCGCGCATTGCTCGTCCAGATGGCCACCGGGCGCCCCGCCGATGCCGATCGCACCGATCACCTCGTCGCCCACCTTCACCGGCACGCCGCCGCCCAGCAGCAGGAAGCCGGGGATGTCGGTGAGGTTGGCGGCGCCGGGGTTCTTCTGCGCCGCCTCCATCATCGCCAGCGTGCTGTTGCGCGCCGACGCCGACGTGAACGCCTTCTGCTGGCTGGCACCCAGGGTGTGCGGGCCAGCGTTGTCGGCGCGCTGCACGGCGCGCACCAGCCCGCCGCGGTCGACCACCGTGGCGCTGACCGCGTAGCCCTTGTCGGCGCAGGCCTGCACCGCACCTGCAGCGAGGCGGTTGGCGAGCTCGAGGCCGATGCTGCGCTGGCTGATGACCTGGGCCTGTGCAGCGCCCGCGGCGACACTCAGGACGAGGGTGGCGGCGAGGATGGACTGCTTGTTCATGACGTTCTCCGGTGGGGATCGGCTCATCCGATCGATGGAGACAGTCTATGCGACCGTCTGTGGACAGCCCATCCGGCCGGCTACGCGGGCGCAGGTGCCGCAGCTCCGTAGCGCTACGGAGTCTCGCCCTCCTCCACCAGCCATGCGTAATGGCGGATGAGCTGCGCGAGCGAGCCAACCTCGAGCTTGGCGAACAGGTTGGCGCGGTGCGTTTCCACCGTGCGCGGCGACAGACCGAGCGCGCGCGCGATCTCCTTGTTGGTGAGGCCTTCGACGATCAGCCCCAGCACCTCGCGCTCGCGTTCCGACAACTGCGCGTAGCGCTGCTGTGCGGCGCGATCGGCGGTATGCCGGGCACGTGAGCCCACGTGCCGGCGCACCGCCTTCTGCAGGGCGTCGAGGAGCAGATCGTCGTCGACCGGCTTTTCGAGGAACTCGGCGACGCCAGCCTTGAAGGCGCGTCGGCAGATGTCCACGGTGCCGTGGCCGGTGAGCATGATCACCGGCTGGTCGATCCCGCGCGCGACCAGCGTTTCGAGCACCGCCAGGCCGCTGGTGCCGGGCATGCGCACGTCGAGCACGATGGCACCGACGCTGTCGCCGTCGAAGCCGGCGAGAAAGTCCTCGGGTGCGGGCCAGGTGTGCACGCGCAGGCCGACGGTGCCGATCAGCAGCGCGAGGCTGTGGCGCACGGCGGCGGCGTCATCGACGACGTGGATCAGGGGGGACTGCGGCGTGGTGTCGTTCATCGCGGATCGGTCCTCGTACGCGCAGTGGCCGCGGTGGCGCGCGGCAGGCTGAGACGCAAGGCCGCGCCACGCGGCGGGGCCTCGTCCCCGTCGACGATGTCGAGCCTGCCGTCCATGCCGGCGGCGAGCGTTTCGCACAGGCTCAGGCCAAGGCCGAGGCCGTCGGCGCGGGTGGTGTAGAAGGGCTCGAACACGCGCCCACGCTGCGCCGCGGAGATGCCGGGGC
>JBEOKH010000044.1:0-2039 GCA_040275625.1 Thauera sp.
TGTTATGGAGCAGCAACGATGTTACGCAGCAGGGCAGTCGCCCTAAAACAAAGTTGAACTAAACCGCTGACGCGGTGGCCGCGAACCCTAGCGCCACCGCGTTTTTCATGACGTCTGCGCCGACGACCTACCTTGAAACCGGGGATGTCCCCGTGTTCAAGGAGAAGTGTCATGAGCCCCTTACGTCAGCAGATGATCGACGCGATGGTGCTGCGCGGATTGGCACGGCGCACGCAGCAGGCCTACCTGTCGGTGGTGGCGCAGTTGGCCGCGCACTACCACTGCAGTCCCGACCGCCTCGATGCCGCGCAGGTGAAGGCCTGGCTGCTGCACCGGATCACCGAGCGGCACCTGGCCTACACGACCGTGAACCAGGCCGTGTGCGCCCTGAAGTTCTTCTTCGACATCGTGCTGGGCCGCACGGCCGAGGCCATCACGATTCCCTACGCGCACACGCCGCAGCGTCAGCCGGAGATCCTGTCGCGCGAGGAACTGGCGCGACTGTTCGAGGCGGCCGCCAATCTGCGCACGCGCACGCTGTTGATGACGGCCTACGCGGCCGGACTACGCGTGTCCGAGGTGTGTGCGCTGCGCGTCGCCGACATCGACAGCGCACCGGATCGCATGTGCATCCGGGTGGTGGCGGGCAAGGGTGGCAAGGATCGCTATACGCTGCTCAGCCCGAGCCTGCTCGAAGCGCTGCGCGTCTATTGGCGCATCTGCAGACCCCGCAACTGGCTGTTCCCTCGCGCCACCGACGCCGCCCAGCCGTTCGACATCAGCAGTGCGCAACGTGGGTACTACCGTGCCCGCGACCGGGCTGGTATCACCAAGACGGGCGGCATCCACACGCTGCGCCACGCCTTCGCCACCCATCTGCTCGAGGCCGGCGTCGATCTGGCCACGCTCGCGAAGCTCCTGGGCCACGGCCACCTGTCGACCACGCAGCGCTACCTGCATCTGGCGCGTCCGGGTTCAATCCCCCACGACAGCCCGCTCGATCTGCTGCGCCGGCTCTGAGGCCGAGCGGCCATGGACCGGCCCACGCTGGCCGGCATCCTGCGCACGCACGGCAGCACCTACCGCCGGAGCCATGCTCTGTCGCCCACCCAGGCGCGGGCCTGGCGGGCGATCGTCGACTGCCGTACGGCGGCGCTCGGCGGCGTACGTGAGCGTTGTGCAAACTGCGGCGCCGAGCGCCATGTCTGGCGTTCGTGTCGCAACCGCCATTGCCCGCAGTGCCAGACGCGGGCCAAGGAGGCCTGGCGTGCGGCGCGCCTGCGCGAAGTGCTGCCGGTGCCCTACGCGCACTGGGTGTTCACGCTGCCCCACGTGCTCAATCCGCTGGCGATCCGGCACCCGCGCTGGCTCTACGGCGCGCTGTTCGACAGTGCGGCGACGACCTTGCTCGAGCTCGCCGCCAACCCGCGCTGGCTGGGCGCCGTGCCTGGCTTCAGCCTCGTGCTCCACACCTGGAGCCAGGACCTGCGCATGCACCTGCATGTGCACGCCCTGATCACCTGTGGCGGGCTCGACGCCGAGGGCAGATGGCGCGCACCGGTGCGCGGCCCGCGCTTCCTGTTTCCCGTCCAAGCCGCCTCGAAGGTGTTTCGCGGCAAGTTCCTCGCGCGGCTCGACGCGGCCCACCGCAGCGGCGAGTTGCCCGACGATCCGCACGCTGCGCCGGGTGCATGGCAAGCCCGACGCCGCGCGCTGCTGGCGCACGACTGGGTGGTCTACGCCAAGCCGCCGCCGGGCGGGCCCGCCCAAGTGCTCGACTACCTTGCCCGCTACACGCACCGCGTGGCGCTCTCGAACGACCGCCTGCTCGGCTGCGATGCGGGCCAGGTGCGCCTTCGGGTGCGCGACAACGAAACCGGCGGCAAACGTACGGTGAGCCTGCCGACCGACACCTTCATCGGACGCTTCCTGCACCACGTGCTGCCGGCCGGCTTCAAGCGCCTGCGCCACTACGGGCTGCTCGCCTGCGGCCACAAGCGGGCCCGGCTTGCCGCCGCCCGTGCGGCACTCCAGACGCC
>JBEOKH010000045.1:0-13905 GCA_040275625.1 Thauera sp.
CGGAAGCCGCGAACAAAGGAACCGCCGCGCCCCGACCCCACGCAGGAGCGCCAGAAGCCGCACCCCCAGGCGTCCCCACCGCCCGACCGCATGTAGGAGCGGCGGAAGCCGCGAACAAAGGAACCGCCGCGCCCCGACCCCACGCAGGAGCGCCAGAGGCCGCGAACTTTTGTCGAAGCACGCCTGGTGCGAGTGCCTTGCGGAGCCCCCTTGCGTGCCGAAGCCCGCTAAAATCACGCTCTTTGCGTGCGCTGTGCGGCCCGGAGGCTGCCCGAGACCATGACCACCGAATCCCGACTCGTGAAACCGACCTTCCAGCAAGTCATCCTCACCCTCCAGCACTTCTGGGGCGAGCGCGGCTGCGTGCTGTTGCAGCCCTACGACCTCGAGGTGGGCGCCGGCACCAGCCACACCGCCACCTTCCTGCGCGCAATCGGCCCCGAGCCCTGGAACGCGGCCTATGTGCAGCCTTCGCGCCGACCCAAGGACGGCCGCTACGGCGAAAACCCCAACCGCCTCCAGCACTACTACCAGTTCCAGGTGGTGCTCAAGCCCTCACCGCTGAACATCCAGGAACTCTACCTCGATTCGCTGCGCGCGCTCGGCATCGACCCCATGGTGCACGACATCCGCTTCGTCGAGGATGACTGGGAAAACCCCACCCTTGGCGCATGGGGCCTGGGCTGGGAGATCTGGCTGGACGGCATGGAAGTCACCCAGTTCACCTACTTCCAGCAGGTCGGCGGCCTCGACTGCAAGCCGGTGCTGGGCGAAATCACCTACGGCATCGAGCGCCTGGCGATGTACCTGCAGGGGGTGGAAAACGTCTATGACCTGGTGTGGTCGATCGCTCCGGACGGGCGCAAGGTCACCTACGGCGACGTCTATCACCAGAACGAGGTCGAACAATCGACCTTCAACTTCGAGCACAGCAACGTCGACTTCCTGTTCTCGCTGTTCGCCAACTACGAATCCGAGGCGAAGCGCGTGATGGAGGTCGGCCTGCCTCTGCCGGCTTACGAGATGGTGTTGAAGGCCGCGCACACCTTCAACCTGCTCGACGCCCGCGGCGCCATCTCGGTGACCGAGCGCGCCGCCTACATCGGCCGCATCCGCAACCTGTCGCGCGCCGTCGCCCAGGCCTATTTCGAATCCCGCGAAGCCCTCGGCTTCCCGATGCTGAATGCCACCAAGGAGGCCGCGTGATGACCAGCGCGACCCTGCTCGTTGAACTGCTCACCGAAGAACTGCCGCCCAAGGCCTTGCCGCGCCTGGGCGAGACCTTCGCCACCAGGATTGCCGAAGGCCTCAAGGCCAGGGGACTGGCGCCCGCCGATGCGGCCTTCCGCACCTTCGCCAGCCCGCGCCGGCTGGCGGTGACGGTGGCGCACGTGGCCGCTGAAGCCGCCGCGAAGGAAGTCACCGAGAAGCTGATGCCGGTCTCCGTCGCGCTCGACGCCAACGGCAAGCCGACCCCGGCGCTGGTCAAGAAGATGGAAGCGAAGGGCATCGCCCCGGACGCCGTCGCCAGTTTCGAGCGCCGCATGGACGGCAAGGCCGAGGCGCTGTTCCACACCGCCATGGTGTCCGGTGCCAAGCTCGCCGACGTGTTGTCGGGCATCGTGCAGGACGCAATCAAGGCGCTGCCGATCCCCAAGGTGATGCACTGGGGCGACGGCGACGCCACCTTCGTGCGCCCGGTGCACAAGCTCACTCTCCTGCACGGCGCCGACGTGGTGCCCGGCCGCGTGCTCGACCTGGCGTCCGGTCGTACCACGCGCGGCCACCGCTTCATGAGTCGCGGCGACATCGACATCGCCACCGCCGACGCCTACGAGCCGACGCTGCTCGCCGAAGGCAAGGTCATCCCCAACTTCGCCGAGCGTCGCGCCAACATCGAGGCGCAACTGCTCGCCGAGGCTGCGAAGCAGGGCGCCCTGCTCAACGAATACGCCGACCTGCTGGATGAAGTCGCCGCGCTGGTCGAGCACCCGACGGTGTACGTCGGCGCGTTCGAGGCCGAATTCCTCGCCGTGCCACAGGAATGCCTGATCCTCACCATGCGCGCCAACCAGAAGTACTTCCCGCTCTTCGATGGCGCCGGCACGCTGCTCAACCGCTTCCTGATCGTCTCCAACATGCAGGTGGCGGACCCGTCGAACATCATCGCCGGCAACGCCCGCGTGGTGCGCCCGCGCCTGTCGGACGCGCGCTTCTTCTTCGAGCAGGACAAGAAGCAGAAGCTCGAGGCGCGCCTGCCGCGCCTGGCGCCGGTGGTCTATCACAACAAGCTCGGCAGCCAGCTCGAGCGCGTCGAGCGCCTCGAGGCGCTGGCCGGTGCGATCGCCGCCCAACTGCACGCCGACGTCTTTGCCGCCAGGCGCGCCGCGCGCCTGGCCAAGACCGACCTCGTCACCGACATGGTGGGCGAGTTCCCCGAGCTGCAGGGCATCATGGGCCGCTACTACGCGCTCGCCGACGGCGAAGGGCAGGTGGTGGCCGATGCGATTCAGGCCCACTACCAGCCGCGCTTCGCCGGCGACGCACTGCCCGCCGGCAACGTCGCCGCCGCGGTGGCGCTCGCCGACAAGCTCGACGCCCTGGTCGGCTTCTTCGGCATCGGCATGGTGCCGACCGGTGACAAGGACCCGTTCGCGCTGCGCCGCGCCGCGCTCGGCGTGCTGCGCATCCTGATGGAAGCGCCGCTGCCGCTCGAGCTGCCCAAGCTGATCGAGGTCGCTGCCGCCGGCTTCAAGCCCGGGGTGCTCAGCGCCGAAGGCTTTGCCGCGCAGCTGCAGGACTTCATGTTCGAGCGCCTGAAGAACCTCTTGCGCGAGACCGGCCGCGACGGCGCGGTGATCGACGCCGTGCTGGCCTTGAAGCCCGCACGCATCGACCTGGTGCCGGCCAAGCTCGCGGCGGTGGAAGCTTTCCGCGCGCTGCCCGAGGCGGCGGCGCTCGCCGCCGCCAACAAGCGCATCGTCAACATCCTCAAGAAGGCCGAAGGCACGCCCGGCGAGCCCGACCTCGCGCTGCTCCAGGAAGACGCCGAGAAGGCGCTCTTCCGCCAGGTGGTCGAGGTCGCGCCGCTGGTACGCTCGCACGTCGCCAACGAGGACTACACCGATGCGCTGTGCGCGCTCGCCGGCCTGCGCGCGGCGGTAGACCAGTTCTTCGAGGACGTCATGGTGATGGCCGAGGAGCCGCTCACGCGCGCCAACCGCATCGCGCTGCTGGCGCAGCTCGCCGGCCTGATGAACCAGGTGGCCGATCTGCCGCGCCTGTCGGTCTGACCGTTCGCACCCCGCGGCGCCGGTCGCCGCGGGCCGCCGTTCCAACCAGGGAGTCTGCCGATGAAGCTCATCATTCTCGACCGCGACGGCGTCATCAACTTCGATTCGGGGCAGTTCATCAAGTCGCCCGACGAGTGGAAGCCGATTCCCGGCTCGCTGGAGGCGATCGCCCGCCTCAACCAGTGGGGCTGGCGGGTGGTGGTGGCGTCCAATCAGTCCGGAATCGGCCGTGGCCTGTTCGGCATGGACACGCTCAACGCGATCAACGACCGGATGGTGAAGAGCCTGGCGCAGGTCGGCGGACGGCTCGATGCCATCTTCTTTTGCCCCCATGCGGCGGATTCGACCTGCAACTGCCGCAAGCCCAAGCCTGGCCTGCTGCGCCAGGTGGCCGAACGCTTCAACGTCGAACTCGACGATGTCCCCTGCGTCGGTGACGGCTTGCGTGACCTGCAGGCGGCGGTCGCGGCCGGTGCCCGGCCCTATCTGGTGCTCACCGGCAAGGGCGCGGAGACGCAGGTCAGTCCCGAACTGCCGGCCGGCACCCTGATCTATCCAGACCTCGACGCGGTGGCGGCGGTGCTCACCGTCTGAGCGCGTTCCGCCTGCCCGCGCCCTCTTCGCTCATCACCCGGACAACGTCGTGCATCTGATCCGCTCCCTCTTTTTTGCCCTCGTGCTCGCCGTGATCACGATTCCGTACGCGCTGTTCGCGGTGCTGATCTTCTGGCTGCCACCGATGACCCGCCACCGCCTGATCACCTCCTGGGTGCCGATCATGATGTGGGTGATCCGCCATGTGCTCGGTATCCGCTACCGCCTGATCGGCGCCGAGAACATCCCGGCCGGGCCCGCGGTCGTGCTGTCCAAGCACCAGTCGGCGTGGGAGACGATCGCGCTGCAGCAGATCTTTCCGCCGCTGTGCTACGTGCTCAAGCGCGAACTGTTGCGGGTGCCGTTCTTCGGCTGGGCGCTGGGCATGATCCCGGGCATCGCGATCGACCGCGCGGCGGGCAAGGATGCGCTTGCGCAGGTGATCGAACAGGGGCGCGAGCGGCTCCGGGAGGGCCTGTGGGTGGTGGTGTTCCCCGAAGGCACCCGGGTCGCGCCGGGGGCCACGCGGCGCTACAAGCCGGGCGGGGCGATCCTCGCCAAGCGTGCCGGCGTGCCGGTCGTGCCGGTGGCGCACAATGCCGGCGAGTTCTGGCGGCGCAACGCCTTCATCAAGCGTCCTGGCGAGATCGTGGTCAGCATCGGGCCGGTGATCGATGTGAAGGGCGTCAAGGCCAACGACATCAGCGAGCTTGCCGAGGCCTGGATCGAGAACGAGATGCGTCGCCTGTTCCCGCACCACTATCACGACGAGGGCGGCATGCCGTCGGTCGAGTCCAGGCCAGGCGTGGCGGCAGGCGGGAACTGAGCCACTGCGCGAACGGTCTGCGGTGCATGCCGTCCTTCCTGATGGCGGCGCCGATCGGGAGACAGATAATGGACGAGACGGTGCGTGCACTGCAGGAGGACGAGATCCGGTTCCGCCTTGCGGCCGGGTTGCCCCACTGGCGTCTGGAGGCTGGATGCCTGGTGCGCGATTTTCGCACCGGGGGCTGGAAGGGCTCGCTGATGCTTGCCGGCGTGATCGGGCATCTCGCGGAGGCGGCCTGGCACCATCCCGAACTCGAACTGTCGTGGGAACGGGTGAGGGTGCGCATGTCCACCCATTCGCCATGTGGCATCACCGCACGCGACTTTGCGCTCGCGCACAAGATCGAGGAGGTGGTGCAGTGGCAACCCGCACGCGAGGGCGGGGTGCTGGAAGGTACGCCGAACGACGACGAGCGCTTCCGCTACATCCGCTACGACTGAGACGCGGGCGCGGTGGGGGACTCCTGCATCGACCCGGATGCCGGTCTGAGCCAGCCGTCGTCAACGCAAAAAGGCCCCGCGAGGCGGGGCCTTTTCGTCAGACGGTGCCGAATGAAGCTCAGGCAGCCTTCTTGGCAGCGGTCTTGGCGGTGGTGCTCACGGCCTTGACGGTGGCGTTGGTCGCGGCGGCCACGTTGGCTTCGGCGATCTCGGCGACCTGCTTGGCAGCCTTGCTCATGCTGTCGTAGGCGCTGTTGGCGGCGGCGATGGCCGACTTGACGGCGGCAACGGCGACGTCCGAACCGGCGGGAGCCGACTTGGCAGCCTTGTCGAGCGCGACGGCAACGCCCTTGTTCATTTCGGCGACCTGGCCTTCGAAGACCTTCGACATCTCTTCCTGGCTCTGCGACGAGATCTCGTAGACGCTGCGGGCGTAGGCGACGGCCTTCTCGACGATCGGCTGGGCCAGCGAGACCTGCAGGTTCACCAGCTCCTGCACGTCCTTGGCGGCCAGCAGGGCCTTGGTGTTGGCCACGCCGTCTTCCAGCAGCGAGCGGGCGGTGTTCAGGTTCAGGGCAGCGAGGCGCTCGGCGCTGGCGAAGGCGGTGTTGGCCAGGGTCAGCAGGGTCTCGATGTTGGCCTTGTTGGCGGAGGTGAATTGCTCGGGGGTGACGAAGTTGCTCATTTGAATCTCCTTGGAAAATGCGGGGTGCATCGACATCGCTTTCGTAGCTGCGATGTTGCGTTGCAGCATGGTGCGGATTATACGGACCCGATTCAGGCTGTCAAGCATATTTTGGTGCATCGCAACATTTTAAATTGATAGAGCGAATCAATTACTTGAGCGAGGCGGACAGGGCGATGGGCGGCCTCGTCCGCATGTTGCGCTGCGAGCATGCCGGATGCAGCGCCGCGAGTGTGCCGGCGCCGGATTGCAGCGACGTTAAACACACGGGCGGTAAACGACTGCGGCCGGCTGGACGCCGGCCGCAGTGCGTGCAAGCGAAGGTGTGCGTCAGTCGTGGCTGAAGCCCGGCTTGCGCTTCTCCACGAACGCCGCCATGCCTTCCTTCTGATCGTTGAGCGCGAAGGCCGCGTGGAACACGCGGCGCTCGAACAGCAGGCCCTCGTTGAGGCTGCTCTCGAAGGCGCGGTTGACCGACTCCTTGATCATCATGACCACCGGCAGCGAGAAGCCGGCGATGGTTTCGGCGGCGCCGAGGGCCTCGTCGAGCAGCTTGTCGGCAGGCACCACGCGCGACACCAGGCCGGCACGCTCGGCCTCGGCGGCGTCCATCATGCGCGCGGTCAGGCACATATCCATCGCCTTGGCCTTGCTGATCGCCCGCGGCAGGCGCTGGGTGCCGCCGGCGCCCGGCAGGATGCCGAGCCTGATCTCGGGCTGGCCGAACTTCGCGCTGTCGGCAGCGATGATGAAGTCGCACATCATCGCCAGCTCGCAGCCGCCGCCGAGTGCAAAGCCGGCGACCGCGGCGATGACCGGCTTGCGGCAGGTCTTCACGCGCTCCCAGTTGCGGGTGATGTAGTCGCCCTTGTAGGCGTCCATGTAGGAGAAGCTGGCCATCGCACCGATGTCGGCACCGGCGGCGAAGGCCTTGTCGGAGCCGGTGATGACGACGGCGCCAATGCCCGCGTCGGCCTCGAAGTCGTCGAGGGCGGCACCAATCTCGTCGACCACCTGATCGTTGAGCGCGTTGAGCGCCTTGGGCCGGTTGAGGGTGATGAGGCCGACGCGGCCACGTCTTTCGGCGATGATCATCTCGAAGCTCATGCTGTCTCCTGGTTGTGGTCTTGCTCGTGGTGGGGTCAGGGCTGGCCGGATGGCTGGCCATCGGACTTGGGCTGGATCACCGCGCGCACCCTGCCGGCCGGCGCGCCCTGGCGGCTGCCGGGGGCGTTGGTGGCCAGGTAATTCTCGGTGATCGCGTCGTATTCGATGTAATGGCCGCTGATCTGGTCGCCCCCGCTGGCAACGCGGGCGCGGTTGAACAGGCGGGCCTTTTCGCTGCGGCTATCGTACTCGATGCGCTCGGCCTCGCCCTCGATGTACTCGGTGCTGCCGTCGCGACGCTGGCGGAAGGTGGCCAGGCCCTTGCCGCCCGCGGTGGCGACGCCGTTCTGGAAACCGGCGGCGTCCTGGGTGACGACCAGCTTGTCGCCGCGGATGGTGAGCGAGCCCTGGGTGAGGACCACACTGCCCTCGAAGATGTGCACCTTGTTGCGGTCGTCTACGGTCAGCCGGTCGGCCTCGATGTTCACCGGCTGGTTGCGGTCGGCGTTCTCGGCGAGGGCGGGGGTGCTGGTGGCGGCGAGCAGGCTGGCTACCACGGCGAGGAAGCGTCGCTTCATGGTCAGGATCCTTGGCGGCGGGGTGGCATCGTCGCGCTGACCTCGCCGATGAGTTCGAGCGTGCCGAACAGGTTGTCCGCGCGCATGCCCTGCGCCGAGGCGCGCCCTGCGCCGCGGGTCATCACCACGGGCGAGTCGGTACGTGCGCGCTGCGCGTCGGGCCACACGGTGAGTGTCTCCGAATCGAGCGCGAGTGCGAGCGCGGTGGTCGTTGCCGGTCGCCGTACACGGACCTCGCCGGCGAGGTCGACCTGCTCGCCACCCGGTGACACATCGGCTGCGCGTGCGCTGATCAGGGTCGCGCCGTCTTCACCCTGCAATTGAAGTCGCGGCCGGTGCAGGCGGGTGATGCCATCGGCAGGAAAGTGCTCGAGACGCTCGGCGACCAGTTCGTAGCGTTGCCGGCCGTCGGCGCCGAAGCCGACCACGCGGGTGTCGTGGGCGATGAAGTCGGGGCCGCTCTGCCCGGTGGCGAGCACCGCATCGTCGACGCGGGTGATGCGCTCGAGCCAGGCCGAGGCCCCCGCCAGCACGGCGAGCGCCATTACCGGATACAGGCGCCAGGTGTCGACACGCATTCAGATGACCTTGGCCAGCATCAGGTCGTGGGTCGTGAGCGCCCCGGCGAGCCCGCCGGCCTCGTCAAGCACCAGCAACTGGCTGATGCGCATGCGCTCCATCACCTCGGCAGCCTCCACCGCGAGCGCGCCTGCGGCGATGCTGCGCGGATTGGGCGTCATGACTTCGCTGACGCGGGCGCTGCGCACGTCACAGCCTTTTTCGAGTGCGCGCCGCAGGTCGCCGTCGGTGAAGATGCCGACCGGCACGTCGCCCTCGGCAACGACGGCGGTCATGCCCATGCCGCCGGCTGTCATCGCGAGCAGCGCCTGCGTGAGCAGCGCATCCGCGGGTACGCGCGGCACCGCGTGCGCGGGCCGCATCACGTCGCCGACGTGGGTGAGCAGGCGTCGACCGAGCGAGCCGCCCGGATGTGAGCGGGCGAAGTCTTCGGCGGCGAAGCCGCGCGCGTCTAGCAGCGCGACCGCGAGTGCGTCGCCGAGCGCGAGCGCGGCGGTGGTGCTGGCGGTGGGGGCGAGGTTGAGCGGACAGGCCTCCTCGGCGACGGCGGCGTCCAGATGCACGTCGGCCTCGCGCGCGAGCGGCGAATCGGGGCGGCCGGTCATCGCGATCAGGCGTGCGCCCTGACGCTTGACCAGCGGCACGATGGTGAGGACTTCCTCGCTGGAGCCCGAGTTCGACAGCGCGATGACGACGTCCGCAGGGGTGATCATGCCGAGGTCGCCGTGCGCGGCCTCTGCGGCATGCACGAAGTAGGCCGGGGTGCCGGTGCTGGCGAGGGTGGCTGCCATCTTGCGGCCAATGTGGCCGGACTTGCCGACGCCGGTCACGATCACGCGTCCGCGACGTCCAAGGATGATCTCGAGCGCGCGATCGAACTCCGAGCCAACGCGGGTGGCCATGGCAGTGACGGCGTCGGCCTCGATGCGCAGCACACGGCGGGCGAGGGCGACAGCGCGGCTGTCACCTGAAGCGGAAATTGGGTCCATGGGGTCGATGCTTTAAACTCGCACAGAGGGCGGATCCGGAGGGCCGGCGGAATGCCGGCGCGCGGTGTCCGGCGGCCGCCAGATCTACCCGATTGTATACCAAACACCCGCGCCGCCGACCGGCAGTGCTGGCGTCATCCCGCCCCGCGCGCCCATGCTCAATACGCTCGAATTCGTGGTCTTGCTGCTGGCCGCCGCCGTGGTGATGGTGGCGCTCTTTCGCGGCATGAACCTGCCGCCGGTGCTCGCCTACCTGCTGGTGGGCGCGCTCGGCGGGCCGCATGCGCTGAACCTGATGCAGGAGTCCGCCGGTGCGCGCCACCTCGCCGAGTTCGGCGTGGTGTTCCTGATGTTCTCGATCGGGCTGGAGTTCTCGCTGGCGCGTCTGATGTCGATGAAGCGCATCGTGTTCGGGCTCGGGCTGGCCCAGGTGCTGGCGACGATCGTGCTGGTGACCCTCCTCGGTCGCCTCGGTGGGCTGGGCTGGATCACGAGTTTTGCGCTCGGTGGCACCCTGGCGATGTCCTCCACCGCGATCCTGTCCAAGCTGCTCGCCGACCGCATGGAGCTCGACAGCCGCCACGGCCGGGAGGTGATCGGCGTGCTGCTGTTCCAGGACATTGCGGTGGTGCCGCTGCTGATCCTGCTCCCGGCGCTGTCGCGCCCGGCCGAGGAGATGATGTTCACGCTGGGGCTGGCGACCCTGAAGGTGGTGTTCCTGCTCTCGTTGGTGCTGGTGTTCGGCCAGCGCCTGATGCGCTGGTGGTTCACCGTGATGGCGAGGCGGCGTTCGGGCGAGCTGTTCATGCTCAACGTGTTGCTGATCACGCTCGGCCTGGCCTGGCTGTCGGAACTCGTCGGGCTGTCGCTTGCGCTTGGCGCCTTCCTGGCCGGCATGCTGATCTCGGAGACCGAGTACCGTTACCAGGTGGAGGAAGACATCAAGCCCTTCCGCGACGTGCTGCTCGGGCTTTTCTTTGTCACCGTCGGCATGCTGCTCGATGTGGCGGAGATCGTGCGCAACCTGCCCGCAGTGCTCGGTCTGCTCGCTGCGCTGCTGGTCATCAAGTTCAGTCTCGTGTTCGGTGCTTCACGCGCGTTCGGCTCGCCGGCAGGCACGGCGATGCGCTCCGGCCTGTGGTTGTGCGCGGGTGGCGAGTTCGGCTTCGTGCTGCTGTCGCAGATCCTCGATCTCGGCCTGATGCCCTACGGGCTCGCCCAGGCCACGGTGGCTGCGCTCGTGCTGTCGATGCTGGTCGCACCGCTGATCGTGCAGGTCAGCGACCGCCTGGTGATGCGCTTCGTCGCCTCCGAGTGGCTGTTGCGCTCGATGGAGCTGACCAGGGTGGCGGCGCAATCGCTCAACACCGAGCGCCACATCATCGTCTGTGGCTATGGACGCAGCGGTCAATACCTGGCGCGCTTCCTCGAGCAGGAGAACGTGGGTTACGTCGCGCTCGATCTCGACCCGGAGCGCGTGCGCGAGGCGGGTGCGGCGGGCGATACGGTGGTCTATGGCGATGCGGCGCGGCGCGAGACGCTGGTGGCGGCCGGCATCATGCGCGCGAGCGTACTGGTGGTGTCCTTCGACGCCGTGGAGGCAGCCCTGCGCGTGATCCACCACGCCCATGCCTTGCGCCCTGGCCTGCCGGTGGTGGTGCGTGCCGGTGATGAGGCCGACATGGAAAAGCTTGCCCAGGCGGGTGCGGCCGAGGTCGTGCCCGAGGCCTTCGAGGCCAGCATCATGCTCGCCTCGCACGCGCTCGCGCTGACCGGCGTGCCGCTCAAGCGCGTGGTGCGGCGCATCCGCGAGATCCGCAGTCAGCGCTATGCCCTGATGCGCGGCTTTTTCCAGGGCAGCAGCGACGCTGCCGACGCCAGCGATGGTGCCGACGCGCGACTGCGTTCGGTGATCGTGTCGGAAGGAGCTGCAGCGATCGGGCGCACGATCGGTGAGCTGGGCCTGGACGAATTTGGCGTGTCGGTGCCGGCCGTGCGCCGGCGCGGTATCCGCGCCCTGTCGCCCGGCGCGGAAACCCGCATCCAGAGTGGTGATGTGGTGGTGCTGCTCGGTGTCCCGAGCGGGCTCGAAGCCGCCGAGCAGCGTCTGCTCGCCGGCTGACCGCTCGTCACGCCTCACAGATTCGAGCACACCGTGTGCGCATTGGCCTCGGCGAGCGGGTTGGTGGCCGAGATCGCCACCAGCCCGGTGTCGCCGATGGTGCCGGCGCGCAGGGAACCGGTCGCGGGATCGCCGTCGTCGAGCGCGATGTCGAGCTGGCGAACCAGCGTGCCGGGGACGTTGTCGGAGCACACCACCAGGCTGCCGGGGAGACCGAGTACCGAGCCGCCGCGCTGCACGCCTAGGCGGCCGCCGAGCGCGTTGCGCGGCAGGAAACCGGGGTCGTCGGTGCGCGTGCTGCCAGTGGCGAGGCCGGCCAGGCGCAGGTGTTGCCAAAGGCGGGCGGATTCGGCGTCGGCGCCGGCGTCCCAGTCGCCATTGATCACCCCGTTGCCGTTGCCGACCACGGTGCAGGTACTGGCGCCTTCGCACAGGTGGCGGACCGCCGCCGGGTCGTCGCCTGGCAAGGCGCGAAAGCGGTCCTGGTAGGCGTGGATCATCGCCGGCACGGTGCGCAGATCCTGGGCGAGGTTCTTGACCTTGGCGCTGTCGATCAGGGCTTGGCCCTTCATCACGCCGCCGAGCAGCAGCCCGACGACAAGCAGCACGATGGCGATTTCGACGAGGGTGAATCCGGCTTGCGCTTTCCGTTGCATGGTTGCTCTCCTTTGATCGGCAGCAGGGGGGAAGGAAGGGTGGCGCGGGCGCCTGTGGGCAGGGTGCGCACGGTGGAGGCTCACAGCCGGCCGGCCTGAGCCAGGCGTGCGATCAGCAGCGGACGGCCGATCCAGGCCAGCAGGTCGTCGAAGTCGGTGCCGGGCTCCCCGGCCTGGTAGCTCGGGGCAGCGCTCGCGTGGCTGACGTTGCTGCCGTCGGCGCGCCGGTTGGGGCCGGTCGACCAGACGATGGCCACTGCCTGCGAGTCGACGGTGGTGATCCGGCGGCCGTCGTGGTCGCGGATCTGCAGGTGGGCGACGGGTTCGGTTGCTGCGCCGATCGGTGCCCGGCCGTAGGCGGGGTCGAGCCGGTAGCGCCAGTGCCCTGCCCACTCGTCGCTCGCGGCCTGGCGCGCACGCCCCCAGGCGTCGGTGGCCGCCACGGCGAGGCTGCGCCAGGGCAGCACGCCCTCGAGCGTGTGATTGCATGGCGGACCGTCTTCGAGGCCGTAGGCCGTGCTGGTGGGATCGGTCTCGGTGCTCGGGCACGGCAGGCGGCCGTGGATGATCGCGAAGCCGGTCAGCGCGTGCTGGATGTCGCGCAGGCGCTCCAGGGTGGTCTGGCGATCGCGCGCCTCGATGCGGCTGGCGACCGGCACGAGCAGGCTGCCACCGAGGAGGGCGAGGATGACCAGCACCATCGCCAGCTCGACCAGTGTGAAGCCGCGCGCGCCGGCGTGCGCAGCGAACGCCGCCGGCGCCGGAGTGGGTGGCGGTGGGGGATTCAGGACAGGCATCGGATCACGTCTCCGGTCGCCGGCTGGTTGCGGTCGGGAGCGCTGAAGCGCTCGCTACCCTCGAAGTCGGGGATGCCGTGGCGCAGGGCGGCGGGGTTGCGGCCTTCGAAGTAGGCTGCCGGGTCGGCGCGCTCGGCGGAGGTGATGCGCGATTGGGGGAGTGCCCCGTTGCGCACGCGCTCGCCACCGAAGGCGAGCACCGCGCGGCAGCGCTCCTGCGCCCCGCCCGGGCGCACCACGCCGATGCAGTTGCTGTCGTCGGTGCAGGCGGCGAAGTGCATCTGCTCGCGCCAGTCGTCGATCGGTCCGCGCTGGCCTGCAGGAATGCCGAGCGTCTCGGCCGGCGGCAGCACGCCGAGCGCGAGGGGGCCGACGATGCGCGCGTGGCGGGCGAGCCAGGCGTCGCGCTCGCTGCCGAGACGAGTCCTCAGCGCCGCCGTGCTGCGCGCGAGGAGGGCATCGAGATGGGCGGCATGATCGTGGCGGCGGCGCAGTGCGTCGAATACGTCGTCAATGCCGATCCAGATTGCGAGGTCGTTGGGTGCGTCGCCGTCGCCAGGCTGCAGGCGCTGTCCGGGGACATCGATCACGCTGGCGCCCGGCAGTGGAAGGGGGGGATCGAGGTAGTGCGGCAGATCGGCCATGGCCGAGGTGCTGCCACCGCAACCTGCGCCCTGGCTGGGTGGGCGTGTCTGCCCGGGCCGCAGCGGGCCGGGGGCGAACACGACAGCGATCGCGAGGCCGTCACCTGCCGCCACCGCTTGCGCGTCACCTTCCGGGTCGAGCGGCCGGAACTGGCCGGGACTGTCCCAGTTGAGTGCCAGCGGCTTGGGGTTGTGCTTGGCGCTGCCGGCCACCGCGAACCACAGGCACTCACCCCAGCCGTCGCGCAGTTCGGGCAGGCCGAGGGTGCGCCAGGGCAGGCGGCCGATCGCTGCGGTGCCGCGCGCGCCGCAGGCGCCGATCGGTGTGGAGCCAGTGTTGCCGCCGTCCGGGCAGGGCAGGAAGCCATAGCCCTCTCCAGGGTGGGCCTCGGCGTAGCTGATCGCGTAGCCGATCAGTGCGGCGCGCGCGGCCGCAAGCGCTTCGACGCTGCGCGCATGGGCGCGGGCGTGTGCGCGGGCGCGCAGTTCGCCACCGGCGAGCAGGCCGGCAGCGGTGATCAGGGCAATCACCAGCAAGGCGGCGATCAGGGCCTGGCCCCCCATGCGGGCGGGCGGGGTCGCTCTCAAGCCG
>JBEOKH010000046.1:0-24594 GCA_040275625.1 Thauera sp.
GTGCTGGTCGCGCTCGACGGCGAGGCGGTCCGCGACTCGCGGGCGATGCTCGACATGGTGGCAGCGCGTTCACCGGGCATGCACGCGGTGTTCAGGGTACGGCGCGGCAGCGAGGAACTCGATCTCGACGTCGAAGTAGGCCGGCGGCCCGTACCGCCGGCAAACCGCTGATGCCGCGCCCGTCGCACGCAGCAGCGGAGCGGGCGATCCACCGGCTGCTGACGCGAAACGCCCGCATCCTCCGCCTGCCCCCTGAGCGCCGGGGCGGCAGCCAACCGTTCCCTCCGCAGCGCGGCCTGCCGCCTCGTTCAGCGCGCGTCGGGGTCGCCTTCTCCACCCCGCCCGGGGGCCGTCTCGGCAATCTGAGGCGGCGTGTACGCGTCGGCCGCAGCCTCCTGCGGTGACGGCCGCGACAACATGCCGGCGAGCACGATACCGAGCTCGTACAGCAGGCACATCGGCACCGCGAGCATGAACTGCGACACCACATCCGGCGGGGTGATGATCGCGGCCACCACGAAGGCTCCAACGATCACGTAAGGGCGCGACTCGCGCAGCCTGGCGACGTCGACAATGCCGGCCTTGACCATCAGGATCACCGCCACGGGCACCTCGAAGGTGACACCGAAGGCGATGAACATCGACATCACGAAGGACAGGTACTGCTCGATGTCCGGCGCCGGCACGATGCTCTTGGGCGCGAACTCGGCGATGAACTTGAACACCGTGCCAAACACGAAGAAATAGCAGAACGCCATGCCGAGCAGGAACAGCAGCGTGCTCCCCAGCACCAGGGGCAGCGCGAGCCGCTTTTCGTGCGCGTAGAGGCCCGGCGCGATGAAGGCCCAGGCCTGGAACAAGACCCAGGGCAGCGCGAACACGAAGGCTACCATCATGGTGACCTTGACCGGCACGAAGAAGGGCGTGACCACGCCGGTGGCGATCATGTTCGTGCCCACAGGCAGCGTGTCCATCATCGGCTTGGCAAGGATGTCGTAGATGTCGCCGGCCCACGGCATCAGGCAGACGAAGACGATCACGATCGCGAGCAGGGCGCGGATCAAGCGATCGCGCAGCTCGATCAGGTGGGCGAGAAAGGTTTCCTGCTGTTCGCTCATGCCTTGGCCTTATCCGCTTTCGCGTCGGCACGCGGCGCGGCCTCGAGCCCGAGTTCGAGCTGAGGTGCCGCGGCGTCCCGAATCACTGCCGCCGCTGCGTCGCCGTCAGCGGCCAGGGTCGTCGCCGCCACGACGGCGGCGGAGCCAGCCGCAACGGACGGCGGCGCAGGCGTGGTCAATGCGGGAGCGGACGCGGGCAGGATCGAACGCACCTCTTCGGCCGCCTGGCCGACGCCGGACTCCACGTCCGCCACGCCCGAGCGCACCGTGGATTCGATTTCCTGCGCCTGGTGGCGCACCTGCTCCTGCAGCTTCTTCAGTTCTTCGAGCTGCATCTCGCGCTGGATGTCGGACTTCACATCCGAGACGTAGCGCTGCACGCGCCCGAGCAGATGGCCCGCCGTGCGCGCGACCTTGGGCAGGCGCTCCGGCCCGACCACGATCAGCATCACGATGCCGATCACCACGAGTTCCGAAAAGCCGAAGTCGAACATGTGTGCTCGCTCGAGACACGGGCCAGCGTTGGCCCGCCGTAAAACGAAGGGGCGCTCCGGTCAGGGCGCCCCCGTGGTGGATCGAGACGCGTTGCTCAGGACCGGTTCTGGTCGACCTTCTCGCGCGCCTCGCCTTCTATGGTCTGCCCCTGGACTATCTTCTGTTGCGCGGAATCGCTGGAACCGGAGGTATCACCTTCCTTGATGCCTTCCTTGAAGCCCTTCACCGCACCGCCAAGGTCGGAGCCGATGTTGCGCAACTTCTTGGTGCCAAACACCAAGAGGACGATGACCAGCACGATCAGCCAGTGCCAGATGCTGAAAGAACCCATACCGCTCTCCTTAACGCTTCAACATGGGCGGCAGGGGATCGGACCCGCCCAGAATGTGAAGGTGCAGATGATACACCTCCTGCAGGCCGACCCTTCCGGTGTTGACGATGCTGCGAAAGCCGTCGGTGCAACCCTGCTCGCGCGCGATTTTCCCGGCCGCAACCATCAGACGCCCCATCGCCACCTCGTGTTCCCCACCCAGGTGCGCCATCGAGTCGACGTGCACCTTGGGCACCACGAGCACATGGACCGGTGCGACCGGATGGATGTCGTGGAAGGCAAACACATACTCGTCTTCGTAGACCTTCTTCGACGGGATCTCACCGCGCACGATGCGACAGAAGAGGCAGTCGCTCATGCGCGCGAACCCTCTGCAATGCGCGCCTTCTTCTCGTCGATGCCCGACACACCCTCGCGACGCCGAAACTCGGCGAGCACATCGTCCACCGACAGTCCGTGGTGGGCGAGCAGGACCATGGAGTGGAACCAGAGGTCGGTCACCTCCCACACCAGGTGCAGCATGTCCTTGTCCTTGGCCGCCATGATGGTCTCGGCGGCCTCCTCGGCAACCTTCTTGCAGATCGTGTCGGTGCCTTTCTGATACAGGCTGGAGACATAGGAGGAATCCGGATCGGCCTTCTTGCGTGCGGCGAGGGTCTCGGCCACACGATGCAGCACTTCGATATCGATCATCTGTAGATCTCCTGGGGGTCTTTCAAAACCGGTTCGACGGCCTCCCAGCGGCCGTCGGCGAAATACTTCTGGAAAAAGCAGCTATGGCGCCCGGTGTGACAGGCGATGCCGCCCACTTGCTCGATCTTCATCAGCACGACGTCGTTGTCACAGTCGATGCGGATGTCGAGCACCTTCTGCACGTGGCCGGACTCTTCGCCCTTGTGCCACAGCTTACGCCGCGAACGTGACCAATAGACCGCCTCTCCGCTGTCGGCGGTGCGTTGAAGTGCTTCGCGGTTCATCCACGCGAACATCAGCACGTCGCCCGAAGATGCCTCCTGCGCGATCACCGGCACCAGGCCGTTCTCGTCCCAGCGGATTTCGTTCAACCAGCGCGTGTTCTCGCTCACAGTCGCACCTCGATGCCGCGTGCACGCATCAGCTCCTTGGCCTCGCGCACGGTGTGCTGCCCGAAATGGAAGATGCTCGCCGCCAGCACCGCGTCGGCGCGGCCTTCGGACACGCCCTCGGCTAGATGCTCGAGCGTGCCGACGCCACCACTGGCGATCACCGGGATGCGCACCGCGTCGGACACGGCGCGCGTGA
This sequence comes from Thauera sp., assembly GCA_040275625.1. Classification (GTDB taxonomy): domain Bacteria; phylum Pseudomonadota; class Gammaproteobacteria; order Burkholderiales; family Rhodocyclaceae; genus Thauera. The sequence goes on from JBEOKH010000046.1 coordinate 3,226, forward strand.
GCGCGAGGTCGAAGCCGCTCTTGGTGCCGTCGCGGTCCATGCTGGTGAGCAGGATCTCGCCCGCACCGAGCGCTGCAACCTTGCGCGCCCACTCGATGGCGTCCAGCCCGGTGTTGTTGCGCCCGCCGTGGGTGAAGACCTCCCACTTGCCGGGCGCGGTCTGCTTGGCGTCGATCGCCACCACGATGCACTGGCTGCCGACCTTGCTCGAGGCATCGAACACCAGTTGCGGGTTGTTCACCGCCGCGGTGTTCATGCTGACCTTGTCGGCACCGGCGTTCAGCAGTCTGCGCACGTCCTCGACCACACGCACACCGCCGCCGACGGTGAGCGGGATGAAGACCTGCTCGGCGACCTGTTCGACCACGTGCAGGATGATGTCGCGATCGTCCGAGCTGGCGGCGATGTCGAGGAAGGTGATCTCGTCCGCACCCTGCTCGTCGTAGCGGCGGGCAATCTCGACCGGATCACCTGCGTCGCGCAGCTCGACGAAATTGACGCCCTTGACCACGCGCCCGGACTTCACGTCCAGGCAGGGAATGATGCGCTTGGCCAGCATCAGCGGCGCTCGCTGGAAAAGGTCATTCGGTCACACCGTTGAGTTCGTCCGCACGCGCCTGCGCGGCAGCGAAATCCAGCGTACCCTCGTAGATGGCGCGCCCGGTGATGGCGCCCATGATGCCCTCGCCCTCGACCGCGCACAGCGCGTCGATGTCGCGCAGGTCGGTGATGCCGCCGCTGGCGATGACCGGGATGCGCAGCGCACGCGCCAGGCGCACGGTCGCTTCGACATTCACGCCCGAGAGCATGCCGTCGCGGCCGATGTCGGTGTAGATGACTGACTCGACGCCGTAGTCCTCGAACTTCTTCGCCAGGTCGACCACGTCGTGGCCGGTGAGCTTGGACCAGCCATCGACCGCCACCTTGCCGTCCTTGGCGTCCAGGCCGACGATGATGTGGCCGGGGAAGGCGGTGCAGGCGTCATGCAGGAAGCCGGGATTCTTGACCGCCGCGGTGCCGATGATGACGTAGCTGATACCGTTGTCGAGGTAGTGCTCGATGGTGTCGAGGTCACGGATACCCCCGCCCAACTGCACCGGAATGTCCTCACCGACCACGTCGGTGATGGCGCGGATCGCGGCTCCGTTCTTGGGCTTGCCGGCAAAGGCGCCGTTGAGGTCAACCAGGTGCAGGCGGCGGGCGCCGGCGTCGAGCCAGTGGCGCGCCATGGCGCCCGGAGCTTCGGAAAACACCGTGGCGTCGTCCATCTCGCCCTGTTTCAGGCGAACACATTGACCGTCCTTGAGGTCGATGGCGGGGATCAGCAGCATACGGGGATCAGTTCAGTGGGGCGGGGTCGAGAGACGGGCCGCCGGCGCTCAAGGCTGCCAGCGGATGAAATTTGCAAGGAGCCGAAGGCCGGCAGCGGCGCTCTTTTCCGGGTGGAACTGGGCCGCAAAGATATTAGCCCGCGCTACCGCACTGGTAAAGCGCGGGCCATAGTCGGTCGCGGCCGCGATCAGCGCGGGATCGACGGGGACGACGTAATAGCTGTGCACGAAATAGAAACGCGCGCCATCCGGGATGCCGTCCCACATCGGGTGCGGACCGGACTGCCAGACTTCGTTCCAGCCCATGTGCGGGACCTTCAGGCGACTGCCATCCGCCGCCACCATGCCGGCCTCGGGAAATCGCACCACCTCGCCTGGCAGGATGCCCAGCCCTGGCACATCGCCCTCGGCGCTGTGCTCGAACAGCATCTGCTGTCCGATGCAGATACCGAGGAAAGGCTTCTCCTCCGCTGCAGCGACGACCGCCGGGCGTAGCCCGCGGGCATCGAGCTCGCGCATGCAGTCGGGCATCGCGCCCTGGCCGGGAAACACCACCCGCTCGGCCGCGGCAACCCGCGCCGGGTCGGAGGTGACGAAGACGTCGTGACCGGGCGCCACATGCTCGATCGCCTTGGCGACCGAGCGCAGGTTGCCCATGCCGTAATCGATGATGGCCACAGTGGTCATCGGTTTGACTCGCTTTTCGACAGGATGGCGGCCGCGCATGGCAACCGCGCGAAGGAATGAATCAGAGCGCGCCCTTGGTCGAGGGCACCGTACCGGCTGCGCGCTCGTCACGTTCGGCCGCCATGCGCAGCGCACGGGCGAAGGCCTTGAACACCGTCTCGCACTGATGGTGGGCGTTGTCGCCGCGCAGGTTGTCGATGTGCACCGTGACCCCGGCGTGATTGACGAAGCCCTGGAAGAATTCGCGCGCAAGGTCCACATCGAAGTTGCCGATGCGGGCGCGGGTGTAATTCACGAAGTAGTGCAGCCCGGGGCGACCGGAGAAATCCACCACCACGCGCGACAGCGCCTCATCGAGCGGCACGTAGGCATGGCCGTAGCGGCGCAGACCCTTCTTGTCGCCCAGCGCCTTGGCGAAAGCCTGGCCGAGCGTGATGCCGACGTCCTCGACGGTGTGATGGTCATCAATGTGGGTGTCGCCCTCGCAATGGATGTCGAGATCGATCAAGCCATGGCGCACGATCTGGTCGAGCATGTGGTCGAGGAAGGGCACGCCGGTATCGAGCCTGCCCTGCCCCGTGCCGTCGAGATCGACGCGTACGGAAATCCTGGTTTCGAGGGTGTTGCGCTTGACGTCTGCTTGCCGCATGGAGGCTTCTGGCCAAAGGGTGAAGGTCGAGCCCATGATAACATCGCCCGGCAAGCTCGCCGCAACGCGCAGGCTATGGCGTGCGATCGGTCGCGCGATCGCGCCGCCGACTCGCCCCCTAAAGCAGCGATGCGAGGCGTGCGCGACAATCCGTCCCACCTCAACCGCAGACACTCGCATGAGCCGCTTCTGGAGCGCCGTCGTCCACGGCCTGACCCCCTACGTCCCGGGCGAGCAGCCCAAGCTCGACAACCTGGTCAAGCTCAACACCAACGAGCACCCCTACGGCCCTTCTCCCAGGGCGCTGGAAGCGATCCGTGCCGCCACCGGCGACGGCCTGCGCCTCTACCCCGACCCCAATGCCGACGCGCTCAAGGCCGCACTCGCCAAGCGCCACGGCGTGCAACCGCAGCAGATCTTCGTCGGCAACGGTTCGGACGAGGTGCTCGCGCACGCCTTCATGGCGCTGCTCAAGCACGGCCGCGCGCTGTGGTTTCCGGACATCAGCTACAGCTTCTACCCGGTGTATTGCGGTCTGTACGGCATTGCCCACCGCCAGATTCCGCTCGCCGAGGATTTCTCGATCCGCGTTAGCGACTACCTGCCGCCGGAAGGCCAGCCCGACGCCGAGCGCCCCGGCGCGATCGTTTTCCCCAACCCCAACGCCCCCACCGGCCGCGTGCTGGCGCGGGCCGAGGTCGAGCGCATCGTCGCCGCCAATCCGGACGTGGTGGTGCTGGTGGATGAAGCCTATGTGGACTTCGGCGGCGCGAGCGCGATCGCGCTGGTGAACCGCCACCCCAACCTGCTCGTCACCCACACCTTCTCCAAGAGCCGTTCGCTCGCCGGACTGCGCGTGGGCTACGCGGTCGGCCATGCGGATCTGATCGAGGGCCTGGAGCGGGTCAAGAACAGCTTCAACTCCTACCCGCTCGACCGCCTGGCGATCGCCGGTGCGGTGGCGTCGGTGGAGGACGAGGACTTCTTCCAGGAGAGCTGCCGCAAGGTGATCGCGACGCGGCAGAAACTGGTCGCGGACATGCAGGCGCTGGGCTTCGAGGTGCTGCCCTCGGCGGCGAACTTCATCTTCGCCCGCCACCCAGCGCGCGACGGCGCCGAACTGACGACGGAACTGCGCAAGCGCGCGATCATCGTCCGCCACTTCAAGGCGCCGCGCATCGATCAGTTCATGCGCATTACGGTAGGCACGGACGCGCAGTGTGCATTTCTGGTCGGTGCATTGCGGGAAATCCTCGCCAGCTGAGCACCCTCGCAACGCCGCGCCGCGGTCACGCACGCACTCCGATCGCGGCCGCGCCACGGCCGCCGGGCGTGACGTGGCGCTGCGCCGACAGCATCACCCGGTTCGCAGCCAGCACCGCGATCGACACCACAACCACGATCACCGTCGCCAACGCGTTGATCTCCGGCTTCAGGCCGTGGTGCAGGCGCGCGAACACCAGCACCGGCAGCGTCGTGCTGCCGGGGTCGGACAGCATCGCCGCCAGCACGAAATCATCCATAGACAGGGTGAACGACAGCAGCCAGCCGGCAACCAGCGCGGGGGCGATCACGGGCACGGTGATCATGAAGAAGACCTTCAGCGGCGGACATCCCAGATCGAGGGCTGCCTCCTCCAGGGATCGATCCATCTCGCGTAGTCGCGACCCCACGAGCACCGCGACGTAGGCCGCACACAGCGTGGTGTGGGCCACCCAGATCGCGAACACGCCGCGCCCGCCGAGCATCGACAGCGCTGGATGGGTGAACAGCAGCACCAGCGACAGGCCGACAACCACCTCGGGCATCACCATTGGCGCGGTCAACATGCCGGCGAAGAAACGGCTGCCGAAGTACGCACCGAAGCGAACCAGCACCACCGCCGCCACCGTGCCCAGCACCACCCCAGCGGTCGCCGCCAGCGCAGCGATCCGCAGCGACAACAGCACCGCCTGGTGGAGCTCTGCGTCGCGTGCAAGCGCCGCGTACCAGCGCAACGAGAAGCCATCGAACTGGGTGGTGATTTCCCCGGCGGTGAAGGAGAACGCCACCAGGAAGAGAATCGGCAGGTACAGGAAGACATACACGCCCAGCAGCCAGGCGCGTCCGCTCCAGCTGCGAAGACCACTCATTGCCCTGCCTCCCGCCCATGCCCGCGGCGATGCAGCAACATGACCGGAGCGATCAGCATCAGCACCATGATCACCGCCACCGCGGCGGCCATCGGCCAGTCCTGGTTGGGGCCGAAGTCGTCCCATATGCGGCGACCGATGGTCAGCACGCTCCCGCCCCCGAGCAGATCCGGGATGACGAACTCGCCCACCGCAGGGATGAAGACCAGCATCGACCCGGCCACGATCCCGCGCCACGACAGCGGCAGGGTGATGCGAACGAAGACGGTCAGCGGGCGGGCGCCGAGGTCGCACGCGGCCTCGAGCAGGCGAAGGTCCAGCTTGACCAGGTTGGCGTACAGCGGCAGCACCATGAACGGCAGGTAACTGTAGACCATCCCCAGCAGCACCGCGCCGCGGTTGTAGAGCAGGGGCAGTGGCTCGGCGACCACGCCAAGGCCGAGCAGCATCTGGTTGATCAGGCCCACCTCGCTGCTGTCGAGCAAGCCCATCCACGCGTAGACGCGCAGCAGGAACGAGGTCCAGAACGGCAACATGACCAGCATCAGCAGGGTATTGCGCAGCGATTCGCGTGCCCGCGCGAGGTGGTACGCAAAGGGGTAGCCGATCAGCAGGCAGCACAGCGTGGCGAGGCTGGCGAGCTCGAGCGAGTTGGCAAACGCGCCCAGATACTGGCGCTCGGCACCGGCCGCGGCGAGCGAGAGGACCTCCTCGCCCAGCCGCCGGTAGCTCGAAGGGTCGGGACAGAAGCTTGCTGCGCCCGCCTCCACCCCACAGGCGAAAGGCGAGATGTAGGGGGGCACCGCAAGCTCGGGCGTCGACAGGCTGACATTTGCGATCAGCACGAAGGGCAGCACAAAGAAGAACAGCATCCACAGCCAGGGCAGCACCCCGATCCAGAAGCGGCCCGAGCGCACGTCGCGGCCGCGCCGGACCCGCAAGACCGGATGCGGACGTGTGCTCATTGCCGCAGCAGCACGCCATCGGGCGCCAGCCAGGACACGTGCACCGCGTCGCCGCGCGCGGGGGGCGCGGCGTCACCCCAGTGCGCGCTCGGCACGCTCGCAATCATGGGACGTCCCCCGGCCAGGCGAAGGTGGTAGATCGAATGCCCGCCGAGGTAGGCGATCTCGGCGACTTCGGCGCGCGCAAGGTTCTCACCCGGCGCAGCCACGACCGGCTCCGGACCGGTGACCAACGGATGGACATGCGCGCACTCGGGGCGCAGCGACAGCCAGGCCTCGCCGCCCTCGGGCGGCAGCGCGCCGGCGGCCGGCGCAAGCACGATCGGCTCGGGAAAATCTCTGCCGATCAGCCGGCCGCCGCTGATGCGCCCGTGGAACAGATTGGTTTCGCCGATGAACCCGGCGCTGAAACAGCAGTTCGGGTGCTCGTAGATCTCGTCCGGCGTGCCAACCTGCACCAGCGCCCCTTCCGCCATGATCCCGATGCGGTTCGACATCGTCATCGCCTCCTCCTGGTCGTGCGTGACCACGATGCAGGTGACGCCAACCCGGCGGATCAGGCTCACCAGCTCGAGCTGAGTCTGGCGGCGGATCTTCTTGTCGAGTGCGGCAAGCGGCTCGTCGAGCAGCAGCAGCTTGGGTTCGCGCGCGAGGCTGCGCGCCAGCGCCACGCGCTGCTGCTGGCCGCCTGAGAGCTCATGGGGCGCGCGCCGGGCAAAGGCCTTCATCTGCACCAGATCGAGCATCTCGTCAACGCGGGCCTCGATCTCCCCGCGCGCCATGCGCGGGCGCATCTGGTGCAGGCCGAAGGCAACGTTGCCGGCCACGCTCAGGTGCGGAAAGAGCGCGTAGGACTGGAACATCATGTTCGTGGGCCGGCGATGCGCAGGCACCTCGGCAAGGTCTTCGCCGTCGAGCACGATCCGCCCGGTGGAGGGCATCTCGAGCCCTGCAATGATCCGCAGCAGCGTCGACTTGCCGCAGCCGGAGCTGCCGAGCAAGGCAAAGATCTCGTGCTGGCCGATCGTGAGCGACACGTCGCGCACCGCCCAGGTGTCGTCGAAGCGCTTGCCGACGTGCTCGATGCGCAGGTAGGCCGGTTCGCCCGCCAGATCGACGGCATCCACTGCCGATTCCGCCATCACGCCTATTCGCCCGTCCAAGTCCGCCCCTGGCCGTCAGCGCGCCGACTTGAAGCGGTTCAGCGCCTGCGTGAGCTCGCGCTGCACTTCCTTGGACAGCACCGGCTTGGCGCGCAGGCTGCGCTTGACCGCCTCGGGCACGTTGATCACCGGGTCGTCCTTCAGCGCCGGATCGGTCAGCGCCAGTGCGGCGCTGTTGGCGCTGACGTAGAAGGTTTCGTTCGAGATGTTCGCCACCGCCGCAGGATTCATCATCGCGTCGATCCAGCGGTGGGCATTGTGCGGATGTGGCGCGTCGCGCGGGATCGCCATCACATCCACCGACATCATCGCGCCCGCGCTCGGGATCAGGTAGCGCAGCCTGACATCGGAACCGGCGGATTGGGCGCGACGCGCCGCGATGCGGGCGTCGCCCGAGAACATCATCGCCACGCACAGGCTGCCTTTGGCCATCTGCTCGATCGGCGCGGTGTTGAAGCTGCGGATGTCCTTGCGCACTGGACGGATGTGCTCGACCGCTGCGCGGATATCGCCGGTGTCCATCTTCACCGGGTCGAGGCCGGCGTCGAGCATCGCCGCCGGGATCACGTCACTGGCCTCGTCCATCAGCGCGATCCCGCAGCCCTTCAGGCGCGCGGTGAGCGCGGGGTCGAAGAGCAGGTCCCAGGCGTTCTCGGGCAGCTTGCCGTCGAGTGCCTTCATGACCTTGTCGACATTGATCGCCACCCCGGTGGTGAACCACATGTAGGGCACGAGGTAGCGGTTGCCGGGGTCGGCGACGGCCACCGCGTCGAGGATCAGCGGGTCGATGTGGACGAGATTGGGCAGGCGCGACTTCTCGAGCGGCTGGAAGATACCGGCCTGGATCTGCTTGCCGGCGTACTCCACGCTCGGATACACCACGTCGTAGCCGCTGCCGCCGGTCAGCAGCTTGCCCTGCAGGGTGGCGTTGCTGTCATAGAGGTCGTAGCGCACCTTGACACCGCTCGCCTTTTCGAACACCGGGATGGTGTCGGCGGCGATGTAGTCGTTCCAGTTGTACACGTTGACCACCGGCTCTTCGGCCAGAGCCACGCCGGCGACCAGTGCCAGCGAAGTCATCCAGGTTCGGTGCAGCTTCATACCTGCCTCCCCGTCATCGACTCGGGACCGCTAAAGCAAGCGCCACCCGAGCCCGGGTGGCCTCCGCTCACACCTTGAGCCGCATCTCCGCCGAGCGCGCGTGCGCCTGCAGGCCCTCGCCGTGGGCGAGGATCGACGCCACCTTGCCCAGATGCTGCGCACCGGCCTGCGAGATGTTGACGATGCTGGTGCGCTTCTGGAAGTCGTAGGTACCCAGCGGCGACGAGAAGCGCGCGCTGCGCATGGTCGGCAGCACGTGGTTGGGACCGGCGCAGTAGTCGCCGAGCGCCTCCACCGCCCAGTGGCCGACGAAGATCGCGCCGGCGTGATGGATGCGGTCGATCCAGGGCTCGGCGTCGTCGAGCGACAGCTCGAGGTGTTCGGGCGCGATGCGGTTGGCGAGCGCGCAGGCCTGCGCCAGGCTGTCGACATGGATCAGCGCACCGCGGCCGGCCAGCGACTTCGCGATCGTGTCGCGACGCTGCATGGTGGGCAGCAGGCGGTCGATCGCCTCGTGCACCGCGTCGATGAAGGCCGCGTCGGTGCACAGCAGGATCGACTGCGCGAGCTCGTCGTGCTCGGCCTGGGCGAAGAGGTCCATCGCCACCCAGTCGGCGTGGCCGGAACCATCGGAGATGATCAGCACCTCGGAGGGGCCGGCGACCATGTCGATGCCCACCGTGCCGAACACGCGGCGCTTGGCCTCGGCTACATAGGCGTTGCCCGGACCAACAATCTTGTCCACCTGCGGGATGGTCTGCGTGCCGTAGGCAAGCGCGGCCACCGCCTGCGCGCCACCAATGGTGAATACGCGATCCACGCCGGTGATCGCCGCCGCAGCCAGCACCAGCGGGTTCTTCTCGCCGCGCGGGGTGGGCACCACCATGATCAGCTCGCCGACGCCGGCCACCTTGGCCGGGATCGCGTTCATCAGCACCGAGCTCGGGTAGGACGCGCGCCCGCCCGGCACGTAGAGGCCAACGCGATCGAGCGGGGTCACCTTCTGCCCGAGGCGGGTGCCGTCGGCCTCGGTGAATTCCCAGGATTCGAGCTTCTGCCGCTCGTGATAGACGCGCACGCGGTCGGCCGCGATGGTCAGCGCCTCGCGCTGCTCGGGGCGCAAGCTGTCGAGCGCGAGATGCAGCTCGTCCTTGGGCAGCTCGAGCGCGACCATGGCGTGCACGTCGAGGCCGTCGAAGCGACGGGTGTATTCGAGCACCGCCGCGTCGCCGGTGGTGCGTACCGACTGGAGGATCTCGCTGACCGCGGCGTCGATGCGTCCGTCCGCCTCGGACTCGAAGGCGAGCAGCGCATCCAGCGTAGACAGGAATTCGGGTTCGCGCGCGTCGAGGCGGCGGATCGGCGTCTGGCTCATGAACGGGTCCTTACGATTGGATCGCGCCGGCAAAGGCATCGAGCACCGGCTGCAGCAGTTCGCGCTTGAGCTTGAGCGAGGCCTGGTTGACGATCAGGCGCGAGCTGATCGGCATGATGTCCTCGACCTCTTCGAGGTTGTTGGCGCGCAGCGTGCCGCCGGTCGACACCAGGTCGACGATGGCATCAGCCAGCCCGACCAGGGGCGCGAGCTCCATCGAGCCGTAGAGCTTGATCAGGTCGACATGCATGCCCTTGCCGGCGAAGTGGGCCTTGGCGGCGTTCATGTACTTGGTGGCGACGCGGATGCGCCCGCCCGGGCGGGTCGCGGCGGCGTAGTCGAAGCCCTTTTGCACCGCGACGCACAGGCGGCACTTGGCGATTTCCAGATCCAGCGGCTGGTACAGGCCCGCGCCGCCATGCTCGATCAGCACGTCCTTGCCGGCGATGCCGAGGTCGGCGGCGCCGTACTGCACGTAGGTCGGGGTATCGGTGGCGCGCACGATGACCAGGCGCACATCCGGCCGGTTGGTGCCGATGATGAGCTTGCGCGAGGACTCGGGGTTGTCGGTGGGCACGATGCCCGCGGCGGCGAGCAGCGGCAGCGTCTCTTCGAAGATGCGACCCTTGGAGAGGGCGAGCGTGATGCTGGACACGTGAAAAGCCTTGATCGTGGGGACCCCGCATTGTAACCCGGCGTCGCATCTGTTAACCTTAGCCATAACTGGCTGAACCGCACGTGGCGGTTCGGCCTTTTCTTTTGTTTCGCCGCACCACCGGCGTGCGCATCGAGCAGGAAGTCTCAAACATGAAACCGTCGATCATCGTCTCCAGCAGCGACCTCGAGCGCCTCGAGGGCCTGCTGACGCTCCCCGCCTTCCGCAGCCGCAGCGACCTCGACGGCCTGCGCGCGGAACTCGAACGCGCCGACGTGCGCGAGCCGCAGGACATGCCCGCCGACGTGATCACGATGAACAGCCGCGCGCGCTTCATCGAGGAAGGCACCGGGCGCGAGTACGAGCTGACGCTGGCCTACCCCAAGGACGCCAACGCCGAGGCGCACCGTGTGTCGATCTTCTCGCCCGCGGGCAGCGCACTGCTCGGCCTGTCGGCTGGCCAGTCGATCGACTGGAAGGCGTCTGACGGCAAGGAAATCCGCCTGAAGGTGATCGAGGTCACCTGGCAGCCCGAGGCCAACGGCCAGTTCGAACTGTAGGAGCGCCCGAAGGCGCGAACACGGCGGCGGGAAATGGCCGCCGTGGCGGGTGCTGCACGGATGCTTTCGCGGCTGCCGCCGCTCCTACACGGGGCGGAAGCACAGCGCCTTGCGATAGGAGCGCCGGAAGGCGCGAACTCTGCCGTCGGGCCGCAGCCGACGCGCCACACGCCGACCCCGCTCCGAAAGCGCAATGCGGAGCGCGCGGGTCTAGCGGCTACCCCCGACCTGCATCCATCCTCAAGCCAGGCGCCTCACCTTCGCCCCCAGCGCGGCGAGCTTCTCTTCGAGGCGCTCGTATCCTCGATCAAGGTGGTAGATGCGTTCGATCGTTGTTTCGCCTTCAGCCACCAGACCGGCCACCACCAGGCTCGCCGAGGCGCGCAGGTCGGTGGCCATCACGGCCGCACCTTCCAGCTTCGCCACCCCCTGCACGACCGCGGTGTTGCCGTCGATGCGGATGTCGGCACCCAGGCGCTGCAACTCGACCGCGTGCATGAAGCGGTTCTCGAAGATCGTCTCGCGCATCATCGCCACGCCCTTGGCGACACAGTTGATCGCCATGAACTGCGCCTGCATGTCGGTCGGGAAGGCCGGGTAGGGCGCGGTGCGCAGGCTCACCGCATTGAGCCGGGCAGGCGCCGACAGGCGGATCGCGTCGCGCTCGGACACCACCTCGCAGCCCGCATCCATCAGCTTGTCGATCACCGCGTCGAGGTAGCTCGACGAGGTCCCGGTCAGGCGCACCGAGCCGCCGGTGACCGCAGCCGCGCACAGGTAGGTGCCGGTCTCGATGCGGTCGGGCATGATGCGGTGGGTCGCGCCGTGCAGGCACTCCACGCCGCGGATGCGGATCACGTCGCTGCCGGCGCCGGAGATCTGCGCGCCCATCGCCACCAGGCAGTTGGCCAGGTCCACCACCTCGGGCTCGCGCGCGGCGTTCTCGATCACCGTCTCGCCGTCGGCGAGCGCCGCGGCCATCATCAGGTTCTCGGTACCGGTCACCGTCACCATGTCGGTGAACAGGCGCGCACCCTTCAGGCGCGGCACGGTCGCGTGCACATAACCGTGCTCCACGCGCACCTCGGCACCCATCGCCTGCAGGCCCTTGATGTGCTGGTCCACCGGGCGCGCACCGATCGCGCAGCCGCCGGGCAGCGACACCCGCGCCTCACCACAGCGCGCCACCAGCGGGCCGAGCACGAGGATGGAGGCGCGCATGGTCTTGACCATCTCGTAGGGCGCGACCGGGTTGTTCAGGCCGGAGGCATCGAGCGTGACGGTATTGCCCTCGCGCGCGATCCTGACGCCCATCTGGCCGAGCAACTCGAGCAGGGTGTCGATGTCGTTCAGGCGCGGCACGTTGGTGAAGGTGACCGGCTCGGCGGTCAAGAGTGCCGCGCACAGGATGGGCAGCGCGGCGTTCTTGGCGCCGGAAATGGCGACCTCGCCCGCCAGGCGGGCGCCGCCTTCGATCAACAGCTTGTCCATCGTCGCCTCACATGCCCAGTTCGCCGCGACCTTCTTCCCACTGTGCGGGGGTGAAGGTCTGCAGTTGCAGGGCGTGAATCTCGTTGCCCATCAGCCGGCCGAGGGTGGCATACACCGCCTGATGCTGGCGCACCTTCATCTTGCCCTCGAAGGTCGCACTGACGACGATGCCGCGGAAATGCACGCCGTCGTCACCTTCGATGAAGACGAACTCGCAGGGCATGCCCTGCTCGATCAGACGCTTGATTTCGTTTGCTTCAAACATTTGGAATCCTTTACGAACGCAGCTTGTAGCCGCGGGCGAGCATCGCCAGGGTGAGCGCCGCGAGTACCACGAAACACAGGCTCACCACGCCCAGCGACAACCAGGGCGAGGTGTCCGATTGACCGAAGAAACCGTAGCGGAACCCGTCGATCATGAAAAAGAACGGGTTGAAATGCGACACGTCCTGCCAGAACTGCGGCAGCGAGTGGATCGAGTAGAACACGCCCGACAGCATCGTGAGCGGCATGATCAGGAAGTTCTGGAAAGCGGCCAGCTGATCGAACTTGTCCGCCCAGATGCCGGCGATGACGCCGAACGACCCGAGGATGACGCCGCCCAGCACCGCGAAGGTGAGCACCCACAGCGGGTTGGCCATCGGCACGTCGACGAAGAGCGCGGACACCGCCAGCACGCCGCCACCCACCATCAGCCCGCGCAGGGTCGAGGCGATGACATAGGCGGCGTAAAACTCGCGGTAGGACAGCGGCGGCAGCAGCACGAAGATGATGTTGCCGGTGATCTTGCTCTGGATCAGCGACGACGAGCTGTTGGCAAAGGCGTTCTGCAGCACCGACATCATCACCAGCCCGGGCACCAGGAAGCTGGTGTAGGCGACCTCGCCGTAGACGGTGACGTGGCGGTCGAGCACATGCGAGAAGATGAGCAGGAACAGCAGCGCGTTCAACACCGGCGCGGCGACGGTCTGGAAGCTGACCTTCCAGAAACGCAGCGTCTCCTTGTAGAGCAGGGTGCGAAAACCGGTGAGCGGCGACTCGGCCGCCATCGGCTCGATGCGCGGCGCAGGCGAGGAAATCGGCGCGGACATGGACGCGGAAGAACGTTCAGGCACGGTGCATCACCTCGACGAAGACGCGCTCGAGGTCCGGCTCACCGAGTTGCATCTCGGCGAGGCCCGCCCCCACTTCACGCAGGCGGGCGAGCAGGGTCTCGACATCGGCATAGCTGTCGAATGAAAAATCGACCCAGCCGCTCTCCCCTGCCACGCCACCGATTTCGACACCGCGCGCCGGATCTGCGAGGCGCACGCGCAGGCTGTGCGTCGCAAAACGCCGCAGCAGGTTCGCGGTGGTGTCGAGCGCGACCACCCTGCCCGATTTGAGCATGGCGATGCGCCCGCACAGGGTCTCGGCCTCTTCCAGGTAGTGCGTGGTGAGCACGATGGTGTGGCCGTCGCGGTTGAGCTTGCGGATGAACTGCCACAGCCCCTGGCGCAGCTCGACGTCCACGCCGGCGGTGGGCTCGTCGAGCACGATCACCGGCGGCCGGTGCACCAGCGCCTGCGCCACCAGCACGCGCCGCTTCATGCCACCCGACAGCGCGCGCATGTTGGCGCTGGCCTTGTGGGTGAGATCGAGGCTGGCAAGGATCTCGTCGATCCAGTCATCGTTGTTGCGGATGCCGAAGTAGCCCGACTGGATGCGCAACAGCTCGCGCACCGAAAAGAAGGGGTCGAACACCAGCTCCTGCGGCACCACGCCCAGGTTGCGGCGCGCGTTGCGATAGTCGCTGACGACGTCGTGGCCCATGACCGCGATCGATCCGCCGTCCGGGCGCACCAGCCCCGACAGCGCCGAGATCAGCGTGGTCTTGCCCGCGCCATTGGGCCCGAGCAGGCCGAAAAACTCGCCCTGACCAATCTCGAGATCGACGCCGCCGAGCGCCTGAAGCGCACCATAGTGCTTGACGACACCGTGAATGCGGATCGCCAGCACGGTCATTGCACGGACTCCAGCGGCAGCAGCGCATCGATGTCGTAAAGCGCAGCGAGGCTCGCCATGGCGGCCGGCAGGCTACGCACGGTAAGGCGGTTTCCGGCGGCGCGGGCGCAGCGCATCCAGTCGAGCAGCAAGGCCAGCGCCGCCGAATCCGCCACCGTGACGCCCGCGAAGTCGACCACCAGGTCGCCCGCGCGCGCCAGCCGCCGGCCCTCCTCGAGCACTGCAGGCGCCGACCCCATGGTCAGCTCGCCTGCCGGCGCGAATACCGTCGCCGAGTCGCCCTGTACGCTCATGCGCCCGAGCCACCCTCACCCTGCGGCAGGCCGTGCTGCTCGGCGAGGCTGCGGTTGCGATCTTCCAGCGATTTGATCAGGCCGTCGATACCGCCGCGGCTGATCTCCTGGCCGAAGCTGCTGCGGTAGTTGGTGACGAGGCTCACGCCAGCGACGATGACGTCGAAGACCTTCCAGCCCTGCTCACTTTTCTCGAGCATGTAGTCGATGCCGACCGGCTGTGCACCAGTCTGGACCACCTCGGAGCGGATCTGGACACGGGTGTCTGCAGCCGCGAAGCGCGAGGGCGGGAACACGATGCGCTGGTCACGATACTGGGTCAGCGCGTTCGAATAGGTGCGCACGAGCAGGGTGCGGAAGGCGTCGGTGAGCTTCGTCTGCTGCTCGGGCGAAGCCTGGCGCCAGTCGCGACCGACGGCGAGCATGGTCATGCGGCGGAAGTCGAAATGCGGCAGCACCTTGGCGTCGACCAGCTCGATCACGCGCTTGGTGTCGCCGGCCTGGATGGCCTTGTCGGCCCGCACGATCGCGAGGACCTCGTTGGTGACGTCCTGGACGAGCAGGTCGGGAGCCTTGTCCGCGCTGGCGGTCGCGGGCAAGGCGCCGGCGAACAGCAAACAGGCGAGAAAGGCGCGAAAAAGATGGAGGATGTATTTCATGGTCGTTGCCTATTTCACGTTCTGACGGTTACGGCTGCCCACGGCCTGGGCCGGAGCGACGAGCGCACGATCACTGCTCACGTTCGCCGGCGCGCCTGACTGTTCGTCGAAATCCTCGTACATCCGCTCCTGACGACCGTCCTCGATCTTGTAACGGCGTTGTTCGAGGTAAAAGTCACGCACGAAGGCGTAGCGGTCTAGCACCGCCTCATCCAGCGTGCGCTCGGTGCCGAGCAGCACCGAGCGGCCGTGCACGATGCGCGTGCCGGTGACGGTGTTACGGGTGGGTACGTGGTCGATGCTGAACGGCGTGTTGCCCATCATGTCCGCCGGCATCGCCACTGCGTCGCGCACCGTGCGCGGGCCGAAGAGTGGAAGCACGACGTAGGCGCCCTCGCCCACGCCCCAGCGGCCCAGGGTCTGCCCGAAGTCCTCGTCGTGCTTGGGCAGACCGGCTTCGCTGGCGATATCGAGCAGGCCGAGCAGGCCCCAGGTCGAGTTGAACGCAAAGCGCATCAGGTCGCTCATGCCGTCGGCGAACTTGCCCTGCAGCATGTTGTTGAGCCCGATCCAGGGGTCGCCCAGGTTGCCGAACACGTTACCGATGCCGGTGCGCAGCGGCCCTGGAAGCACCGCCTCGTAGACCTGCGCGGCCGGCTTGATGGCGACCTTGTCGACCTGGTCGTTGAAGCTGAACATGGCCCGGTTGTAGCCCTCGAGCGGGTCGTCCGGGTTTGCGGTGGTGGCACAGCCGGCCACCAGTGCAGCCGCAAGCGCGGTCACGGCAAGGCCAGCACGGGAGGAACAGAAGACTTTCGACATTGTTGTTTTCTCCGGAAAGCCTAACGGCCTTACTGCGCCGGCGGCGCGTTGGCGGCGCGATCGAACATGAACTGGCCGATCAGCTTCTCGAGCACCACTGCGGACTGCGTGATCAGCACGCGATCGCCCCCCTTGAGCATCGCGCTGTCGGCACCGGCCTCCAGCCCCACGTACTGCTCGCCGAGCAGACCCGAGGTCAGAATCGACGCCGTGGTGTCGGCCGGAAACGCATAGCGCTTGTCGATCTCGAGCCCGACCACGGCACGGTAGATCCCGGTGTCGAAGCGGATCGCGGCGACGCGCCCGACCAGCACCCCCGAGCTCTTGACCGGCGCCCGCACCTTGAGCCCACCGATGTTGTCGAAGGGAGCCTCAACGCGATAGGTCTCGCTGCCGTCCAGCCCCGAGAAATTGCCGACCTTCATCGCCAGGAACACGAGCGCGGCGAAACCGATCGCAACAAAAATGCCGACCCACAGGTCGAGCGCGGTACGACTCATCATCAACCCCGGAACATGAAAGAGGTAAGCACGAAATCGAGCGCCAGGATCGCCAGCGCCGAGGTCACGACGGTGTGGGTGATGGCGCGCGACACACCTTCGGCTGTCGGCTGGCAATCGTAGCCTTCGAATACCGCGATCAGCGACACCACCGTACCGAAGACCACGGACTTGATCACACCGTTCATCACGTCGTACTCGAATTCCACAGCCGCCTGCATCTGCGACCAGAAGGCGCCGTCATCGACGCCGATCACCGCCACCGTGATCAGCCAGCCGCCGAAGATGCCCATCGCCGAGAACAGCGCGGCCAGCAGCGGCATCGACAGCACGCCCCCCCAGAAACGCGGCGCAACCACGCGCGCGATCGGGTTGACGGCCATCATATCCATCGCCTTCAACTGCTCGGTGGCCTTCATCAGGCCGATCTCGGCGGTGATCGCAGAGCCGGCGCGGCTGGCGAACAGCAGCGCGGCGATCACCGGTCCGAGCTCGCGCAGCAGCGACAGCGCCACCATGACCCCGACCGCGTCGGCCGAACCATAGCGCTGCAGGATGTCGTAGCCCTGCAGGCCGAGCACCAGGCCGACGAAGAGCCCCGACACCACGATGATCAAGAGCGACAGCACGCCGCTGAAGTAGAGCTCGCGGATGGTGAGGTGGATGCGGCGCAGCGACTGCCCGGAGTGCATCAGCACCGCGAACAGGAAGCGGGTGATGAAACCCAGCCGCCAGATGCCGTCGATGGTCAGCGCGCCGATGTGGCGCAGCGCGGATGCGATCGCGTTCATGCACCCTCCACGCCGAGCAGGCTGTCGATCGGCGGCGCCGGATAGTGAAAGGGCACCGGCCCGTCGGCCTCGGCATTGACGAACTGGTGCACGAAGGGATCGTTCGAGGCGCGGATCTCGGCGGGTGTCCCCTGCGCGACGATGCGCCCGTCGGACACGAAATAGATGTAATCCACGATCTCCAGCGATTCGTGCACATCGTGGGTGACCATCACCGAGCTCGCCCCGAGCGCGTCGTTCAGGCGCCGGATCAGCTGCCCGATGATGCCGAGCGAGATCGGGTCGAGGCCGGCAAAGGGCTCGTCGTACAGAATCAGCATCGGATCGAGCGCCACCGCACGCGCCAGCGCCACGCGCCGCGCCATGCCGCCGGAGAGTTCGCCCGGATTGAGCTTCGCCGCCCCGCGCAACCCCACCGCCTGCAGCTTCATCAGCACCAGGTCGTGAATCATGGCGGCCGGCAGGTCGGTGTGCTCGCGCAGCGGAAAGGCGACGTTGTCGTGCACGCTCATGTCGGTGAACAGGGCGCCGAACTGGAACAGCATGCCCATGCGTCGGCGCAGGGCATACAGCTCATTGCCTGACAGGCGCGCGACGTCACGCCCCTCGACCTCGACCGTGCCGCCCGAGGCACGCAACTGACCGCCGATGAGCCGCAGCAGGGTGGTCTTGCCGCAGCCGCTGCCGCCCATGATGGCAACGACCTGGCCGCGATGCACGCTCAGGTCAATGCTGCGCAGGACGGCGCGCTCGCCATAGGCGAAGCGCACGTCACGCAGGGAAACCAGCGGAGAAGTCGACGCGGTGGATGCGTTCACGATGATCGCGGGCACACGGAAACCGTTGAATATAACAGAGATCGAGCTCACCGCCGAGGCTATGTTGCAATGCAGCAACGCACTGCAGATCCATCCTCCGACACACGGGCCCGCCCACCGTGACGGTCCATCGTCCGCCAGCAACAGCAAAAGAAAATTACATGGGGTTATTCACTTTTCAATTACATGTAGATAGCATTAATGCATGCTAAACGCATCGACCAACCCTCTCAACCTCCTCGCAACGGCGGTCACGCTGGCGACCGTCGCCGGATGCGCGGCGCTCCCCGCCCCGCCCACGCTGCACGGCCACCTCGACCGCCAGGCCGCCTCCACCCTCCGGCAACCCATGCCGACGTCCACCCCATCGCAGCCACAACCGTCATTGCCAAGCCGTGACCCCGAGGCGGTGCCGCCGCCCGCTGCGCAATCACGCTCTGCACCCGGGGCCCTCGCGGGCGGCGTGCGTCCCTCCACCCCGGCCGCGCGCCGCGGCTACTCCGTCGATGTACGCGACATCCCCGCAGAGCAGTTGCTGCTCGCGATCGGCCGCGACGCCGGGCTGGAGCTCGACCTCCACGCCGGCATCGGCGGGCGCATCAGCATGCAGGCCCACGACCGCCCGCTGCCAGAGCTGCTCGAGCGCATCGCGCGCCAGGCCGACGTGCGCTACGAACTACATGGGCGTCATCTCACCGTGCGTCCCGACACGCCGGTGATCCGCAGCTACACCGTCGATTACGTGAATCTGAGCCGCGACATGCGCGGTACGGTCGCCACCAGCACGCAGATCGCCACCACCGGCAGCGGCGCGGGCGCGGGCCCCCGCGGCAGCGCAGCGAGCGCCTCCGGAAACACCTCGGTCACGCAGATCGAGACGCGCTCGGCGAACGACTTCTGGAGTGCGCTCGAGACCAACCTCGCCGCCATCCTCGCCGGCCCCGGCCAAGCGCCGGATTGCAGCAACAAGGGAAGCGACGCCGGCAAGGGCTGCCACAGCGCCGACCTGATGATCAACCGCGAAAGCGGCATCGTCATGGTGCGTGCCACCGCCCGTCAGCACGAGCAGCTCGCAGCCTTCCTCGGCAGCGTGCAACAGGCGGCGCGCCGCCAGGTCATGATCGAGGCGACGATCGTCGAGGTCACACTGGCCGACGGCTACCGCCAGGGCGTCGACTGGACCCGGCTCGGGGTCCCGGGCTGGAGCGTGCGTCCACGCGGCAGCGGCGACGCCACCCCAGGCCAGCCGACCCTGAGCTACCTGTCGGCGAATACCGACATCCGCATCGAGCTGCTGGAGACCTTCGGCACCGTCAAGGTGCTGTCGAGCCCACGCCTGTCGGTCCTCAACAACCAGACCGCAATGCTCAAGGTCGTGGAAGAAGTCGTCTACTTCCTGGTCGACAGCACCACCACCGAGTACGACGACCGCAAGCAGGCGCGCATCTCGGCCACCACCACGCCGCAATCGGTGTCGGTCGGCATGGTGATGTCGGTCACCCCACAGATCTCCGCCGACGGCGACATCACGCTCAACGTGCGGCCGACGATCTCGGGCATCTCCGGCTTCAAGGACGACCCCAACCCCTCGCTCGGCGACGTACCCAATCGCGTGCCACAGATCCGCACCCGCGAAATCGAATCCATGCTGCGCCTGCGCAGCGGCGAGGTCGCAGTGCTCGGTGGCCTGATGGAAGACCGCATCGACCACGATACCGGCCGCATCCCGCTCCTTGGCGACCTGCCGGTGGTCGGCGAAATCTTCACCCGGCGCGACAACGGCGTGCGCCGCACAGAGCTGCTGATCTTCCTGCGCCCGCTGCTGATCGACGAACCGGGCATGCAGGCCGGCTATGCGAACTACGCCGCCCACCTTCCTGGCGACGACTTCCTCATCGCCTCGCCCTCACCCGGTCAGCGCAACTTCCCGCACGTTCCACTGCGCCCACTGCTCGCACCAGCCGGCCCCGCAGCGAGCCCCAGCCTTTCCGACCACGCCTACAGCCAGCCATGAACGCACCGCTTCCCATCGGCCAGACCCTGATCGCCGCAGGACTGATCGGCGAGGACCAGTTGCGCATCGCCCTTCACGAACAGCAGCGCCGCGGCCAGCCCCTCGGCCGTCTGCTGGTCGAACTCGGCTTCGTCAGCGAGACCGCGCTGCGCGAGACACTCGCCGCGCGCAGCGGCCTGCCCTGCGTCGACCTCGCCACCGCGCTCGCCGACCCCGACGCGATCGCCCGCGTGCCGCAGGCGCTCGCCCGCCGCCACCGCCTGCTGCCGCTCCAGTATGACGCCGCCCGCCATCGCCTGATCGTCGCCATGGCCGACGCCCACGACATCGTTGCCCTCGACCGCCTGCGCGCCGAACTCGGCCCCGAGGTGCATGTCGAGCTGCGTCTGGCAGGCGACGGCGAACTCGGGCGCGCGATCGACCAGCACTACGGACAGGCGAGTTCGATCGAAGACATGGTCCGCGAGCTCGAACGCCGCGCCGGCCAGGGCAGTCACGCCGGCGCCCGCGACCCCCAGCTCGTCGTGCGCATGGTCGACGCGCTGCTCGCCGAGGCCGCCTCGCGTGGCGCCTCCGACCTGCACTTCGAGCCCGAAGCGGGATTCCTGCGCATCCGTCATCGCATCGACGGCACGCTGCGCCAGGTGCGCGCCATGCACAAGTCGTGCTGGCCGGAGCTCGCGGTGCGGCTGAAGGTGCTCGCCAGCATGGACATCGCGGAGTCGCGCAGTCCCCAGGACGGCCGCATCGGCCTCGCAGTCGGCGGACGGCCGATCGACTTCCGTGTCGCCACCCAGCCCACGCTGCACGGCGAGAACATCGTGCTGCGCATCCTCGACCGCGACAAGGGCATCGTACCGCTGGACGCACTCGGCCTGTCGCCCGGGCAGCACACACAACTCGAGCACATCCTCGCCCGTCCCGAGGGCCTGGTGCTGGTGGTGGGCCCCACCGGCAGCGGCAAGACCACCACGCTGTACTCGATGCTCAACCACCTCAACAGCGAGGCGGTGAACATCATGACGCTCGAAGATCCGGTCGAATACCCGCTCACCATGATCCGTCAGACCCAGGTCGGCGAAGCCTCACGGCTCGACTTCGCCGACGGCGTGCGCGCGCTGCTGCGCCAGGACCCGGACGTGATCCTGGTTGGCGAGATCCGCGACGCGGACACCGCGACCATGGCCGTGCGCGCGGCGCTCACCGGCCACCAGGTGTTCGCCACCCTGCATGCCAACTCGGTGTTCGGCGCACTGCCGCGGCTCTACGAGATCGGCATCGGCGCCGAACTGCTCGCCGGCAACCTGTGCGGCATCCTCGCCCAGCGCCTGGTGCGCCGGCTGTGCCCCACCTGCCGCG
>JBEOKH010000047.1:0-15722 GCA_040275625.1 Thauera sp.
CCGCCACGCCGCCGCGTTACCGTGGGATTCGCGGCGTCTGCCGCTCCTACATCAATACCGCCGCGCGCCCGGCCGCCCTGTAGGAGCGGCGGCAGCCGCGAACCGCAGCTTGCATCGCTCCTGCAGAGGATCTCCGCCCGCGCTACATTCCGGCGCGGAAACGTGGAAAGATGCACTCCATCCGTCCCCATGACGAGGATCCCGCTAATGACCCCCCCATCGCAAGCGACCCCGACCGGTCCCTCTTCAACGTCTTTTTCTCCCGCTGGCAGTTCCACGTCGCGCTTCCCGCGCACCCCGCTGCTCGCCGGCACCGATGTCGAGGCCAAGCGCGCCGAGCTGCTGCATTACTTCCACACCACCTTCGACCGCTACGAGTCGCTGTTCGAGGTGCTCGCCAGCGACGAGGCCTACTTCAGGAAGCCAATCAGCCTGCGCCATCCGCTGATCTTCTATTTCGGCCACACCGCCACCTTCTTCATCAACAAGTTCCTGCTCGCCGGGCTGATCGAGCAGCGCATCGACCCGCGCCTGGAGTCGATGTTCGCGGTCGGCGTGGACGAGATGAGCTGGGACGACCTCGACGACGCGCGCTACGACTGGCCCACCGTGGCCGAGGTTGCCGCCTATCGCGACACGGTGCGCGCGGTGGTCGATCAGGTGATCCGTAACACCCCCTTCACGCTGCCAATCGGCTGGAAGGATCCGTTGTGGGCGGTGGTGATGGGCATCGAGCACGAGCGCATCCACCTCGAGACCTCGTCGGTGCTGATGCGCCAGCACGCGCTGCACTACGTCAAGCCGCACCCGGCCTGGCAACCCTGCGCCGAGCACGGCGAGCCGCCGGCCAACACGCTGGTCGACATCCCCGCCGGCGTCGTGCAACTCGGTCGCGCCTTCGACGAACCGATCTACGGCTGGGACAACGAATACGGCACCCACCGCGCCGAGGTGCCGGCCTTCCAGGCCGCGCGCTATCTGGTCACCAACCGCGAATACCTCGCCTTCGTGGACGCCGGCGGCTATGCCGACGACGGCCTGTGGGATGAGGAGGGCCTGGGCTGGAAGCGCTTCGCCCGCGCCGAACATCCCACCTTCTGGGTGCCGGATGCCGCCGGCTGGAAGCTGCGCCTGATGGCCGCGGAGGTGCCGATGCGCTGGGACTGGCCGGTGGAGGTGAATTGCCTGGAGGCGCGCGCCTTCTGCCGCTGGAGAGCGCGCGAGACCGGCCAGCCGGTGCGCCTGCCGACCGAGGACGAGTGGAACCGCATTTACGACCACGCCGGCCTGGCCGACGTACCGCACGACGCGCTGGCGAATGCCAACCTGCATCTGGACCACTGGGCGTCAAGCTCTCCGGTGACGCGCTTCGCCCACGGCGAACTCTTCGACGTGGTCGGCAACGTCTGGCAGTGGTGCGAGACGCCGACCTATCCCTTCGACGGCTTCGACGTCCACCCCATCTACGACGACTTCACCACGCCGACCTTCGACGACCGCCACGCCATCATCAAGGGCGGCAGCTGGATCTCGGCCGGCAACGAGTCGCGCCACGCCTCGCGCTACGCCTTCCGCCGCCACTTTTTCCAGCATGCGGGCTTCCGCTACATCGTCAGCGAGGCGCCGGTGCTCAACCCGGCCTCGACCTACGAGACCGACGCGCTGCTGTCGCAATACGCCGAGTTCCACTACGGCGACGAGGCCTTCGGCGTGCCCAACTTCCCGAAGGCGCTCGCCGACATCGCGATCAGCGCCCAGCGCCGCTTCGGCAAGGCCCAGTTCGGCCGCGCGCTCGACCTGGGCTGCGCCACCGGGCGGGCGAGCTTCGAGCTGGCGCGCGCCTTCGAGCGCGTGGTCGGCATCGACTTCTCGGCGCGCTTCATCCAGGCCGGCGCCAGGCTCGCCGAGACCGGCGCGCTGCGCTACACCCTGCCCGACGAGGGTGAGCTGGTTAGCTACCACGAGCGCCGGCTCGACGCCCTCGGCCTGGCCGAGACCGCCGGCCGCGTGGCGTTCTGGCAGGGCGATGCGTGCAACCTCAAGGAGGTGTTCGCCGGCTTTGACCTCATCCTCGCCGCCAACCTCATCGACCGCCTGTACAGCCCGCGCCGCTTCCTCGCCGACGTCACCCGGCGCCTGAACCCGGGCGGCCTGCTGCTGCTCGCCTCGCCCTACACCTGGCTGGAGGAGCACACCAAGCGCGAGGAGTGGATCGGCGGCTTCAAGAAGGATGGCGAGTCGTACACCACGCTCGACGGCTTGAAGGACCTGCTCGCCGCCGACTTCGAGCTGGTGCAGGGGCCGCAGGCGGTGCCCTTCGTGATCCGCGAGACGCGGCGCAAGCACCAGCACACGCTGTCGGAGCTGACGATCTGGAGAAAGCGCACCTGAACCTGAGCATCTGCGCCGCAAGCGGCTGCGCTCGCCCGTCGGCCGGTGCCGGTCGGTGCGGGAAGCGTGCGGCCTTTGCGGCAGCGGCCAGCTTGCAGTCCGACGAGCGCGGGCTATGCTGGAAGCGTGCCCTGCATGGCGGTGCCCCCGGCGGGCCGGGGATTGCCGCCAGGCGAGTCGCTCACGGTGGCTTTCGCCGTCGTGGCTCATCGAGCTTGACATGAAGCCCTTGGTCGATCCGATCCTGCGAAGCGGGGCGCTTGTCGCACTGGCATTGGCGGGTGGGTGCGCGCACGTGTGGGTCGATGCCGAGGGGCAGCGGCATTTTCTGGGGCTGATGCATCTGACGCTTCCCCCGGCACAGCGCCCGGTCGCCGCGGAGACCTTGCGCGTGCAGACCCTGGGCCTGGGCTGGACCCACGCTGAGGCGGGTAGCGCGCTGGTGCTGGGCTATGCGGACACCACGCTCGGATTCCTGCGCGACGGCGCCTGCCTTGCGCCCGATGCAGAGCGAACGGAGGCCATCAAATGAACGCTTGCCGCGCTTCGTTCGTCCTGTTGCTTGCGCTTGCGCTGGCCGCTTGCGCGAGTCGGCCGGGCACCGTGGTCTTCGTGACCAAGACCTCGCTCGGCGTGGACGTCGAGCAGACGCCGCCTTCGGCCAGCATCGCCTACGATCGTGTCGAGGGCTATTTCGGGCCGCGCTACGAGACCGGCGCCGTGCCGCCCGTGGTGGCGGTGTTCATGACCAACGGGCAGTTGCTCGATCGCCAGGTGAAGCAGCTCTATGCCACCGGTGACGCCGCACGCGCGCTGCTCGCGCCCGCGGTGCCGCTGCCGTCCGAACCCGAGCAGACGGGCGACTTCAAGCCGATGTTCTTCGGCACCTCGACCACGGTAGGCCTGAAGATCGGCTACGAGGCCGGCGGCAGCACCTCGACCTTCACCCTCGGCTACAAGCGCAAGGAGCTGTCGGTGATCCCGGTGAACGAAGGCCGCTTCCCCTCGGTGCTGGCGACCCTGCAGACCGATGTCGACGCCCGCAGCGCGACTGACTCGCGCTTCGGCGCCGGCCAGCTGTTCGCGACCGGCGCCGCCGCGACCGCACTCGCCGCGCGCCAGGACGTGCGGGAAGTCTTCATCACCAAGGCCGAAGCTGCGCTGAACGCCTATCGTAGCGAGGAACGCCAGCAGTCCCGGCACGCCCTGGTCACGCTGGGCTGCCTGGCCGCCTTGCCGGATGCGAAGCTGCCCGCGGTGTGGCGGAACGCCGGGGCGCTGGGGGTTCTGGACAAGGAGGCCGATGTCGGCACGTTCGCCAGCCTGGGGCCCGATGCCGCACGCGAGCGCTACACGAGCCACCTGGCGGTGCTGGACGCCGATTCCGCGGACGCCACGACGCGCCTGTCCCTGCACCGCCAGTACGTTTGCGGCCTGGCCGGGCGCTGACCCCCCGAACCTGAAGGAGCGAGCCATGGAACGCATCATTCCCTGCACCGACTGCGCCGAGAAGACACTCGACGTCGAGCAGCTCGGATTCCGGGTGACCGGCTGCGATCCCCACCCCGAGCGGCCAGGGTTCTGCGTGCTGCGCTTCGAGGATGGCAGCCCCTCGCCGGGCGCGGGCGCAAGCCTCGCTGCCCCCGCCTCTGCCGATGCGCGCGCGGCGAGCGGGACGGTCGCCGGTGGCGTCACCGCCACGCAGGCCGCGGTTGCCAAGGCGATCGTCAACCTGTTCGAGACTGGGGAGGTGCTGGGCCAGTACGGGAAGGTGACGCTGATCCCGGGCGATACCGGCCACCTGACCTTCGGGCGATCGCAGACCACCCTCGGCTCGGGCAACCTGGGCAAGCTGCTGCAGCAATACTGCGCCAACCCCGGCGCACGCTTCGGCGCCCGGCTGGCGGCCTACCTGCCCCGTTTCCTGGCCATCGACGAGAGCCTCGACGACGATCACCGCCTGCACAACGTGCTGCGCGCGAGCGCCGACGATCCGGTGATGCGCGACACCCAGGACGCGTTTTTCGACCGGACCTACTGGGAGCCCGCGCTGCGAGCGGCCTCGAGGCTTGGCCTGCACAGCCCGCTCGCCGTGGCGGTGGTGTACGACAGCGTGGTGCACGGCGCCTGGCTGGCGATGCGCGACCGCACCACGCGCGCGATCGGCGAGCCCGCGTCGGTCGGCGAGCAGGCCTGGATCGACGCCTATGTAAACACCCGGCGAATGTGGCTGGAAACCCATGCACGTGCCGACCTGCGCCCGACGGTCTATCGCATGCACGCGTTCAGGGGGCTCATCGACCAGGGCTTCTGGGGGCTCGAGCTCCCGCTCGTGGTGCGCGGCAAGGAGATCTCGAGCGCGACGCTCGCCGCCCTGCCGCCCGGCTGTTACGACGGCCCGCAGCCCGGATCGCGCCCCTTGACGCTGGCGACGCCGCTGGCGCGCGGGCTGGATGTCCGCCTGCTGCAGCTTGGCCTGTCCGACCGGGGAGTGGGAATCCTCGCCGACGGCATCTTCGGGCGGACGAGCTTCAACCTGCTCAAGGCCTGGAAGGCGCAGCACGGGCTGGTCGCCGATGGCATCGCGGATCCCCCCCTGATCGGCGAGTTGACGGCCTGAGGGTAACGGCGGATGAAAGGCACGAAGACCCTGTGGATGGTGGCGCTGGCCGTGCTGGTGCTCGTGGCCAGCCTGTACGCGGGTGCGCTGCGGGATGGTCAGGCGCCGGCCGCGACCGGGGCGGACGAGATCGTCCAGGCCGCCAGCGAGGTCGTGGAGGCCTTTGCCCGGCGCGATGGCGAACGCCTCGCGAGCCGGGCGCATCCGGTAAAGGGCGTGCGTTTCTCGCCCTATGCCTACATCGATGTCGAGCAGGATCGCGTCTTCCTGCCGGGGCAGCTGCGCCGATTCTGGGACGACACCACGGTGCACGTCTGGGGCCATGCCGACGGCAGCGGTGAGCCGATCGTCTTGACCACCGCGCAGTACGTCGAACGCTTCGTGCTCGACCGCGACTATCGCGGGGCGGGCAAGATCGGCGTGAATGTCGACCAGCCACGGGGCAACACCGCCGACAACGCAGCCGAAGCGTATCCGCAGGGCACCCGGGTCGAGTACTACGTGGAGCCCGCGCCCGGTCGGGGCGCCGCGGCATTCGACTGGAGTGCCTTGCGCCTCGTGTTCGAGCAGATGGATGGACGCTGGTTTCTGGTTGGCGTCATCCATGACGAATGGACGACCTGATCGCGCCTGGAATTCGCTTGTCCGGGCGCATCGACGATCTATATTGAAGGGTGTCCCGCATGCACGGCTCAACTCCGCGGGACCATCGGGAACAGGAGGGCTGCGAGATGAACGGAACGACCGAAAAACACGAACCCGACGAGCAGGAGATCGATGCGTGCGATCGCCCGGTCCCGGAGGCGGAAGCGACGCCCGACGAGGACCTGCCCGCAGCAGAAGGGGGGGTAGCCTGAAATGCCATTCCAGCTGACATGGTTGCCGGTCGTTCTGAGGAACGCCGGCTTGAAGGTCGCGGAGGTCGATGGCTGGCCGAACCGCGGACGCAGCGACATGGGTGTCGTGAAGGGGGTCATCTGCCACCATACGGCCGGTCCGCCGAGTCGTAACATGCCCAGCCTCGGTGTGCTCAAGAACGGGCGTTCGGATCTGCCGGGGCCGCTGGCGCAGCTCGGGCTGGGGCGGGACGGCACGTTCTACGTGATCGCCGCGGGAAGGGCCAATCACGCGGGGAGGGGAGAGTGGAAGGGCGTCACCGACGGCAACGGCAGCTTCATCGGCATTGAGGCGGAGAGCACCGGAATCGGTGATCCGACCAAACCAGGGTTCGAACCCTGGCCCGAAGTCCAGCTCGATGCCTATCGTCGCGGTGTGGCCGCCATCCTGGCGCATCTCGGCCAGGGTGCGGAGATGTGCTGCGGCCACAAGGAATACGCGCTGCCGCGCGGCCGCAAGGTCGACCCGCACACGCTCGACATGGTGCGCTTCCGCAGCGAGGTCGCAGCCCTCATGAGCGGTGCGACCGCGCCTGTGCCGCCGATCCCGCGCAAGGATGCGGAGGATCGGCCCACCATCCGGCGTGGCGCGGCAGGCAATCCGATCTTCCTTGTGAAGGAAATCCAGCGCAAGCTCGGCTTCACCGCGCGCCAGGTGGATGGCTCCTTCGGCCCCCTGACCGAAGCGGCGATGCGGCGTTTCCAGCGCGCGCACGGCCTGGTGCCCGACGGGATCGTCGGTCCCCGGACGTGGAGGGTGCTCGATGCCGCGGCGGTTGGCCCCTGATGCCCGCAGCCCTTGTTTCCGTCCCGCGCATGGATGAGGCCGGCGCCCTTCGGGACCGCGCCGCCGGCGCACTGCTCGGCGCCTTCATCGGCGACGCGCTGGCGCTCGGCCCGCACTGGTACTACGACCTCGACGAATTGCGCGCCCGCTACGGCGCGTGGATCTCCGACTACACCGCACCGATGCCGGACCACTACCACGCCGGGATGAAGGCGGGCGAGTCCTCGCAGGCCGGGGTGCTGCTGCGCCTGACGCTGGAATCGCTGGCGGCCTGCGGCGGCTACGATGAAACCGACTTCTGCCGCCGCATGGACGAGGGCTTCTTCCCGCACCTCGATGGCAATCCGATGCACGGCCCCGGCGGCTATACCAGCCAGTCGATCCGCGAGGCCTGGAGGAAGCGCGTGCAGCAGGGCTTGCCCTGGGGGCAGGTCGGCGGCAACGCCGACACCACCGAGGCCGCCGAGCGCACGCTGGCGATCGCGGTACGTTACGCCCTCGACCCCGCCGCGCTCGCCGACGCCGTCACCCGCAACACCGTGCTCACCCAGACCGACGGCACCGTGGTGGCGATGACCGTGGCTTTCGGCGCGGTGCTCGGCATGCTGGTCGAGGGCTGCCCGCTCGACGCGTCGATCTCGAACCGGCTGATGGCGCGGGTGAAATCCGGCGCGCTGCCCTTCCACACCGTGACCTCGGGGAGCCTGCAGGCGCCGAAGCCCGGCGCCGCCGAGGCGCCGACCGCCGGCCGCTTCCCATCGCCGGACGCGCTGCTCACGCCGTCTTCGATCGCGCGCGCAGCCCGCGACCCTGATGTGCGCATCGAGCCGGCGTGGAAGGCGTCGCTGGTGTATGGCATGCCGTGCGCGGTGTATCACCAGTTCCCGGCGGCGTACTACCTGGCGGCGCGCTTTGCCGACGACTTCGAGTCGGCGGTGCTGCATGCGGTCAATGGCGGTGGGCAGAACCTGGCGCGCGCGATGCTGACCGGGGCGCTGGCGGGGGCGCAGGTGGGGTTGAAGGGGATTCCAGCGCGCTTCATCGACGGGCTGGTGGAGGCCGATGCCTTGCGCGTGGTCGCCGATCGGGTCGCTGGGCAGGCCGCGGCCGGCTGAGGCACGGTGCGCGCGCCACTGTCGGCCGCTTCGGCGTGGGGGGGCGGTTTTCAGCCAAGCGGGCCGCGGTCTATTGCCGACAGCTCGGCGTTCACCTCGAACAGCTTGGCGTTGACCTGCGGTACGCCGAAGCCCGTGAGCCGGGCCCGATGCATCTTCAGGTAGGCTTCGGCGCTGGCGCGGTCGGCGAACAGATAGATGCCGCCGGCCTCGCGAGCCTCGGCGTTCTCGGTCCAGATCTTCCACAGCAGGCCGGGTTCGCGCGCGATCGATTCGGCCAGCCCCTTCATCCCTTCGCTCATCTCTGCGCCCCAAGGGCCTTCGAAGGGAAAATCCACTTGCAGCAGCACAGTCATGTTCCGTCCTTCATCGTTGATGGGTCGTGCGCGCGATTCTGCCGCGTATCCGCCGCCCTGGCGCGGAAAGATCCGCTCACGATTCGGCTCGCCCGTGCCGCCCGCCCGTTCGGTGTCGGCTGCGATAATGCCGTGGCCGCTGCGGCGCCCCAGGCGCTTCGCCCGATCGCCATTCACTGCTGGAGACAGCCTTTCATGATCCGAATCCGCCTTGCCATGCTCGCCCTCTCCTTGAGCGCTGCGGCGCCGCTCGCCCATGCGGTGGACGACATTCGCCCGGGGCTCTGGGCGTTCCGCTCGACGCGATTGAGCCTCGGCGGCATGCCCGACATGTCGGCGCAGATGGCGCTGCTGCAACAGCAGATGAAGAGCCTGCCCGCAGATACGCGGCGCCTGCTCGAGCAGCAGATGGCCGCGCGCGGGGTGAGCGTGGGCGCCGATGGCGAGGTGCGCAGCTGCATCACGGCCGAGCAGGCGCGCCAGGACAACATCTTCGCGGGCAAGGTCGAGGGCAACTGCATGCTGACCCGGGTCAATCGCAGCGGTAACACCGTCAGCGGCAGCCTGAAGTGCACCGGGCCCGATGCGAGCGGCGACTTCCACGCCCGCATCGACAGCCCGGAGCATTTCACCACCCGGGTCAAGCTGGATTCGGCGCGCGGCGCGCTCGACCTGGAAACCGATGCGCGCTGGCTTGGTGCGCAGTGCGCGCAGGCCACTCCGGGGACCCCGGGCGCGCCAGGCGCGAGCCGCGGCCGCTAGGGCACGCGGGTGGAGCCCTGCCCGCGGCTGCCGATCGAGCGTGAAGAAGTGCGGCCTGGATGCATTTTTCCGCTACCCGATCGGGGGCTGGTGGACGATGATGTCTACAGAGGACAGGATCGCCGGATGAATATCCGGGCCGCGACAGGCGGCGCCGGCGGCCTGGACGGGGACCCCTCGAACCGCGAGGCACAAGACCATGAAAAGCCATCTCGCCGAAGACATCCGCATCGCCAATACGCGCTTTCATCTGCCCACACGCGACGGCCTTTATGCGCCGATCGCATTCATTTTCGTTACCGAGCGCATGCGTGACGACATCCTGCACGAGCGCGAGTTGCTGCTCGCCTCGCTGCCGCCGGCGCAGCGCGCGCGCCAGTCCCGCCTGTTCGCGCGCTACGACCCGACGGTCGGTGCCGCGGCATTCAGGGATCTGTTGAGCCTCTACGGCAATCCCTTCGCGCGCTCCGACTGAGCATGCGTGGACGGGACACGCCGCTTGCTGCGCGGCGGGATCTTTTTTTGCGCGTCACGGTCAGCAGCCATGGTGCGCGTGCTGCGGCAGGCGCCTGTAACCTCCGTGTAACGCCAGCGCGGTAAATGGAGGACCGATCAATTTTTCGTGCCGGAGCCATGAAGAGTCATCTCGCCGAGAACCTGCAGATTGCCCACCCCCGTTTCCACCACCCTGTCGGCGACGGCCTGTACCGGCCGATTGCCCTGCTGTTCGTGACCCCGCGCATGTGTGACGACATCCTCGACGAGCGCGAGATGTTGTTGTCCGCACAACCGGCCGCGCTCCACGAGCGCCAGCAAAAGCTGTTCGCGACCTACGATCCGGTGCTGAGCGCCGACGCCTTCCGCCAGCTGTTGCGGCTGTACGGCTACCCCTTCACCAACCGGCGCTGATCCACCGGCGACGGGTTCATCGCGCCAGCCGCCACGCATGGCGCTGGCGCTCGCCGCTCTCGAGCTGCTGGGCGAAGGCGGGAAAATCCAGTCCGAAACGCGCCTGCAAGGCGTGCGCCTGGCTGCGCAGCCAGCTCCAGCGCGGGGCGAACTGCGGGTCGCGGAAGGCGAACAGGATGTGGTTGCCGTCCTCGCGCACCGGGATCGCGATCACGCGCTCGTCGAAGGTCTCGAGCAGGCGGGCGACGTGCGGCGCGTAGCCCTCGCGGGCGCCGGCCACGTTCATCACCAGGATGCCGCGCCCGCTCAGGTGGCGGCGCGCGTCGGCGTGGAAGTCGGTGTCGAGCAGGGTCTCGGCGACGCCTTCGGCGCCGAAGGCGTCCACCAGCAGCACGTCGCAGCGGGTGTCGGTGTCGCCGAGCCAGCGCACGCCGTCGCCCTGGATCACGCGCAGGCGCGCATCGTCCGCCGGCACGCCGAAGAGCTCACGCAGCGCGATCACGTCGGGGTCGATCTCGAGCACGGTGAGCGCGGTCGCGGGCAGGTGGCGGTGGCAGAAGCTGGCCAGCGAGCCGCCACCGAGCCCGATCATGGTGATCCTGCGCGGACGCGGCGCGAACAGCAGGAAGGCCATCATGCGTTGCGCGTAGCCGAGCACGAGCGCGGCCGGGTTATCGACGTCCATGATGCTCTGCACATAGCCGAGGCTGAAGTGCAGTGCGCGCAGGCCGCCATTCTCGAGCACGAAGGGCTTGTCGTAGCAGCCGGCGAGCAGGCGCCCGGCAAGCGTGCTGGCGTCGCTGCCTGCCGGCTCGAGAAGGTGTACGCGGCCGGGCTCGGATGGGAACGGGCTCGGCAGCTCGAACAACGCGCTCATCGACGGGCGAGGAGGGCGGCGAGGACGCGGGGGCAGCAGCGTCGCCGCGCGGCAGCCGGTATGGCGGTTTCCCGCGTCGCGGTCCGGTTCAAGCGCGCCTCAGTCCCAGATCCCGGGTTCCAGCTTGTTGCGGATCTCCGGATACCGGCTGGCGTCGAAGGTCGGCAGCTTGCCGGCAGCGCGCTGGGCGTCGTAGTCGCGCGCCAGCTTCACCGCCAGGCCCGACAGCAGCAGGATCGCGATCAGGTTGGTGATCGCCATCAGCCCCATCGCCACGTCGGCAAAGTTCCACACGAAGGGCAGCGAGCCCACCGCACCGAACATCACCATCGCCAGCACCATCAGGCGGAAGATCAGCAGGCCGGCGGGGTGGTTGTGCTCGATGAAGACCAGGCAGTTCTCGGCGTAGAAGTAGTTGGCGACGATCGAGGTGAAGGCGAAGAACAGCACCACGATGGCGAGGAAGTACTTGCCCCAGCCGCCTACTTCGGCAGTCAGCGCGTTCTGAACCAGGCTGATGCCGGTGCCTTCGACCGGGCCGGCGAGCAGGATGATCGCGGCAGACGCGGTGCAGATCAGCAGGGTGTCGATGAACACGCCGGCCATCTGCACGTAGCCCTGCGAGGCCGGGTGCGGCGGGTAGGGCGTGGCGGCGGCGGCGGCGTTGGGCGCCGAGCCCATGCCGGCCTCGTTGGAGAACAGCCCGCGCTTGAAGCCGTTGAGGATGGCCGCGCCGATGCCGCCGGCTGCTGCCTCGTGCAGCCCGAAGGCGCTCTTGACGATCAGCGCCAGCGCCGCCGGCACCTCGCCGAGGTTGGCGAGGATGATGCCGACCGCCACCAGCAGGTAGCCCACCGCCATGAAGGGCACGGCGATCTCGGAGAAGCGCGCGATCGAGCGCAGGCCGCCGAAGATGATCAATGCGGTGAGCGCGGTGACCGCCAGGCCGACCGCCAGCGCGGCGACGCCGACCTCGTTGCCGCCCACCACGATGCTGCCCATGTCGAGGCCGAAGGCGCCGACCATGGCGCCGGTGATCGTGTTCGACTGCACCGAGTTGAAGGCGAAGCCGAAGGCGATGATCAGGAAGATCGAGAACATCGTCCCCGCCCAGCGCTGGCCGAGGCCCTTCTCCATGTAGTAGGCCGGGCCGCCGCGGAACTGCCCCTTGTCGTCGCGGATCTTGAAGAGCTGCGCCAGCGTGGCCTCGACGAAGCCGGTGGCCATGCCGACGAGCGCGATCACCCACATCCAGAAGATCGCGCCCGGCCCGCCGAGCGTGATCGCCACCGCCACGCCGGCGATGTTGCCGGTGCCCACGCGCGCGGCGAGCGAGGTGCACAGCGCCTGGAAGGACGAGATGCCCGAGGCGTCGGACTGGCGGCTGCCGCGCAGCACGGTGAAGGTGTGGCCGAGGTGGCGCACCTGGATGAAGCGCAGGCGCAGCGTGAACCAGATGCCGCAACCGACCAGCAGCCAGATCAGCACCTTGCCCCAGAGCAGGCCGTTGAGGAGGTCGACGACCTGGTTGGCAAAGGTTTCCATCAGCGTTCTCCTGCCGCTCGTGGCGGCACTGTGAGGTCATGTCCAGGGTGTGGATGCCGCAACGGGCGGGTGGCGGATTCTAGCGCAGGCGCGCATGGACGGCAGTGCGGCACGCAGGTCGATTGCATGAAGCGGGCATCGGTGAAGGGGGGGGCGGCCTGTGCGGCCTGTCCCGCAACACGGGCGGCGGTGTTTCGGTTGCACGGATGCTTGTGGGGAAATACACCGCCTTAGCCGTTATCATTCGCGGTTCTCCGGAATACGTCCGCCCGCCAGAGCGGGGAGCCCGATTGTGATGCCTTCTCCATTCCGCACCGGGGCGCGGCCCCATTGCCTTGCCGCGGCGGTGTTCGTTCTTGCCCTGTCCCTGTCCGCGCCGCCCGCCGCGGCGCTCGAGCTGCCGCGCGCGCGCAGTGTGCCGGGCGGGGTGGTGCTGGTCGATCTGGGAGCGGCGCTGGTGGTGCCGCAGGCGAGCGTAGACGGCGTGCCGGTGCTGGTGAGCGGGCGGCCGGGTCGGTGGACGGCGGTGGTCGGCATCCCGCTCGAGGCTGAGCCGGGTGAGCAGGTGGTGGAGGTGCGGCGTGAAGGTGCGCCGGCGGAGCGGGTGAGTTTCGTGGTGGCGCCGGCGCGCTACGCCGAACAGCGCCTGAAGGTGGCGCCGGGCAAGGTCGACCTGTCGGCGCAGGATCTCGCCCGCCACGAGCGCGAGCGCGCGCGCAGCGCCGAGGTGACCGCGACCTGGAGCGCCGTCGCACCCGAGACCCTGCGCATGCAGCCGCCGGTGCCCGGAAGGCGCTCGGGCTCCTTCGGCCTGCGCCGGGTGTTCAACGACCAGCCGAGAAAGCCGCACAGCGGCATGGACATCGCCGCGCCCACCGGCACACCGGTGGTGGCGCCGGCGGCCGGCCGCGTGATCGACACCGGCGACTACTTCTTCAATGGCCACACCGTGTGGCTGGACCACGGCAATGGATTGCTGAGCATGTACTGCCACCTCAGCCGCATCGACGTGAAGGTGGGTGACGTCGTCGCCACTGGTGCGCGCCTCGGCGCGGTCGGGGCCAGCGGGCGCGTGACCGGCCCGCATCTGCACTGGTCGGTGATGCTCAACCGGACCATGGTGGACCCGGCGCTGTTCCTCGCCGGTGGTGAAAGCTGAGCCGCCATGCACAACGCCCGCTGCCCCGTATCGCAGACCGTGCGCGCATCGCCCGGGCCGTGCGCGGCCATGCACGCATGAATCACGCCCCCGTTCGCCTTTTTTCCTCGCTGCCCGCCCGCCGCGCGCTGTGGCGCTTCGCCTTTCCGCTGCTCGCGCTCACCCTGTTGATCGCCGCGGTGAGTGCCTTCGGCTACCGCTCGCTGAGCGAGGAGATCCGCCGCGAGACGCATCGCACGCTGGCCGTGATTGCCGAGCAGAAGCGCCAGCAGATCGAGGGCTGGCTGGGCGAGGCGCGAGTGGATGCGGAGATGTATTTTTCCGGCCACTCCCAGCTCGAGGCCGTGTTCGAGCAGTGGATCGACGGCGGCCGCCGCGACGAGGCCGCGTTCGCACGCATGCGCGCGCTGGTCGAGGAGCTCGCCCGTCTGCGCGGCTGGCAGGGCCTGGCCCTGGTGGATATGAGCGGCGCGCCCGCGCTGACTCTCGGCGCACCGGACCTTTCCGCGCACGCCGGGCTCATCGCCGACGTGCTGCGCCGCCCGCGCGTGGAGCTGGTCGACCTGCATGCCGACGCACAGGGCCGGGTGCACTACGGCGTGCTGGCGCCGGTCGGCTCGCCGGTGCGGGGCGTGGCCTACCTGACCTGGCGCGCTGAAGCCGAGCTGTATCCGATGGTCGAGGCCTGGCCGGTGCCCACGCGCAGCGCCGAGACCTACCTCGTGCGCCGCGATGTGGCGGGCGTGCGCTTCCTGACCCCGTTACGCCATCTGGACGCTGCTGCGCTCAGCCTCACCCGTCCGCTCCTCACCCCCGACCTGCCCGCCGCGCGCGCCGTGCTCGGCGAGCGCGGCATCCTCGCCGGGGGGCGCGATTACCGCGGCGTGCCGGTGCTGGCCTACGCCGCCGCGGTGGCGGGCACGCCGTGGCTGATGCTCGCCGAGATCGACGAACGCGAGGCCTACACCGGCATCCGCACGCTGACCTGGGGCATGGGCGTGGTGCTGGGCCTGGGCCTGCTGCTCGTCCACTCGGCCGGCTACCTGATGTGGCGTCGCGACCGCGAGCAGCAGGAGCTGAGCGCGCTGCAGGCGCGCCAGGCGGCCGAGGCGCGCTTCCGGGTGATCTTCGAGCAGGCGCCGCTCGGCGTGGTGCTGCTCGACCCGGAGGGCGGGCTGATCACCGAGGCCAACTCGCGCTTCGGCGAGATCGTCGGGCGCCCGGCCGACACCCTGGTCGGCGTCGACCCGATGCGGCTCACTCACCCTGACGACGTGGCCGAGAGCCGCGTCCAGCTCGACCGTTTGAATACGGGGAGGATCGCGGGCTACCGGCTCAACAAGCGCTACCTGCGCCCGGATGGCACGCCGGTGTGGGTCAGCCTCGCGTTCGCGCCGGTGCAGGTGGCGTCGGAGGACGCACCGCGCTACCTCGGCATCGTCGAGGACATCTCGGCGCGCATCGAGATGGAGGCGCGCCTGCGCCAGGCTTCGGCCGAGGCCGCCGCGGCCAACGCCGCCAAGAGCGAATTCCTCTCCCACATGAGCCACGAGATCCGCACGCCGATGAACGCCGTGCTCGGCCTCGCCCAGGTGCTGGAGCGCGAGCCGCTCGCCCCCAGCCAGCGTGACATGGTCGGACGCATCCGCAGCGCGGGTCAGTCCTTGCTTGCCATCCTCGATGACGTGCTCGACCTGTCCAAGATCGAGGCCGGCCAGCTGCGCCTCGAGCCGCGCCCCTTCGAGCTCGCGGTGCTGCTCGCCAATGTGGACAGCCTGATGGGCCAGGTCGCGCACGGCAAGGGGCTCGCGCTGCGTATCGAGCCGCCGGCGCTGCCGCCCGGGCTGTTGCGCGGTGATGGCCTGCGCATCGAGCAGATCCTGTTCAATCTCGTCGGCAATGCGATCAAGTTCACCGAGCGCGGTGAGGTGGCCGTGCGCGTGCGCGCGGACGAAGTGACCGATGCCGGGCTGCGCCTGCGCGTCGAGGTACGCGACACCGGGATCGGCATCGCCGCGGACGCGCTGGCGCGGCTGTTCACCCCGTTCACCCAGGCCGACGCCGGCATCAGCCGTCGCTTCGGTGGCACCGGGCTCGGCCTGTCGATCTGCAAGCGTCTGGTCGAACTGATGGGGGGTACGATCGGCGCCGAGAGCCAGCCAGGACTCGGAAGCCGCTTCTGGTTCGAGCTGCCGCTCGCGCGCATGGCCGCGGCCGACGCCGTGGCAGCACCGGCCGCGGTGCCGGTGGCGATGGCGTCGGGGCCGCGCCTGGCCGGCGCGCACGTGCTGGTGGTCGACGACAG